>DAOUZV010000020.1 GCA_030665485.1 Chloroflexota bacterium
AGTATTGAAGATTACATCGCTCTGGGTGGATACGCCGCGCTGAGTAAAGCGCTTACCGCCATGAAGCCTGAACAGGTAATCGAAGAAGTAAAGAAGTCGGGCCTTAGAGGGCGCGGCGGCGGCGGATTTCCCACCGGCAGAAAGTGGGAGTCGACACGCAATGCGGAATCCGATGATGGTGTCCGCTACGTAATATGTAACGCAGACGAAGGTGATCCTGGCGCATATATGGATAGAAGCCTGGTTGAGGGCAATCCTCACAGCATACTGGAAGGCATGATAATCGGGGCATATGCCATCGGATCTACAGACGGATATATTTACATCAGGCATGAGTATCCGCTGGCCGTAGAAAACGTTAAAGCAGCTATTGCTCAGTCTGAGGAATACGGGCTGCTTGGCGATAATATTCTGGGAACGGGCTTTAACTTCAGCATCACTATCGTTAAGGGTGGCGGTGCTTTTGTATGTGGTGAGTCCACCGCACTGATGGCCTCGCTTGAGGGCAAGCCGGGTGATCCCAGAGCCAAGTATACACACACTTCGGACAAAGGATTGTGGGATAAGCCCACAAACCTGAATAATGTGGAAACGTGGGCTAACGTTCCGTTGATTATAAACAAGGGTGCCGACTGGTACAACAAGATCGGCACGGCAAATAGTAAGGGAACCAAGGTGTTCTCGCTTGTGGGTAAGATCAACAACACTGGTCTTGTAGAAGTGCCCATGGGAATCAAGCTTAAAGAGATCATCTACGATATCGGAGGCGGCATTCCCGATGGCAAGCAGTTCAAGGCGGTGCAGACTGGCGGTCCTTCCGGCGGGTGTATACCGGAGAACATGCTCGATTTAACGGTGGATTTCGACGAGCTTACCAAGGTCGGCTCGATGATGGGTTCCGGCGGCATGATCGTTATGGACGAGACCACCTGCATGGTAGACATTGCAAAGTACTTTATCGCCTTGCTGGTCGGCGAATCATGCGGCAAGTGCGTTCCGTGCCGTGAGGGACTGAAAAGAATCCTCGATATTCTGACAGACATAACCGAGGGCAGAGGCAAGGAAAGCGACATCGCAATGCTGGAGCGTTTGTCCCGAACCCTATATGACAGTGCACTCTGTCAGCTTGGTGGCACCGCACCTAATCCGGTACTAACCACGCTGAAGTACTTCAGAGATGAGTACGATGCGCATATCAAGGATAAGAAGTGTCCCGCAGGTGTGTGTAAAGAGCTTATTACCTACTCAATCGACAATGAGGAGTGCACCGGATGCAAGAGATGTATTAAGGAGTGCCCGTCAGAAGCTATCACGCCTCAGGGCAAGAAGGAGCCCGTAATACTGGATGCTGACAATTGTATCAAGTGTGGTTCCTGCTACGACGTATGCAAATTCAACGCAGTGGTGGTGAGGTAAGTCTTATGGTAAATATGATTATAGATGGCAGAAAAATAGAAGCTGAAGAAGGCCAAACCATTCTGGAAGTTGCGCGCGAGGAAGGTATTGATATACCTACCCTCTGTTACCATGAGGCGGTTAGCTCCGCCGGTGCGTGCCGCATGTGCGTGGTTGAGGCCGGAAAAGGTGGGCGCAGCAAGATTGTGGCCTCCTGTCTTTATCCGGTTGAGGATGGTCTTGAGGTGGTTACCAATTCCGAAAGAGTGCTCGATTCGCGCAGAACCGTGATTGAGCTGCTGCTGGCGAGCTGTCCCAACTCTGAGATATTGCAGGAGATGGCAGCGGAGCTGGGCGTTGAAAGCACAGCGTTTAAGGCTGAGGACGAGAATAACCTGTGTATCCTCTGTGGTCTTTGCGTGCGTGCCTGCGACGAGGTTGTCGGAGTAAACGCTATAAGCCTGGTAAACCGCGGCACCAAGAGAGAGGTTTCCACTCCGTTCGATGATGCCTCCGAGGCGTGCATTGGCTGTGGCTCGTGTCACTATATCTGCCCAACCGGCGCCGTTAAGATGGAGGACGCTGGTGGTGTTAGAAAGATAGACAACTGGAATGTTGAGTTTGAGCTTGCCAAGTGCAAGACCTGTGGCAATTACTTCGCACCCAGGGCCCAGCTGGATTATATTAAGAATATCTATGGGATTGAAGAGGATCTAGAGAATTGCCCCAGTTGCAGCGCGTAGTATAATTATGCTGCGCTTCTATTTCGGGGTGTGGCGCAGTTGGCTAGCGCGCATGCTTTGGGAGCATGAGGTCGGCGGTTCAAGTCCGCCCACCCCGACCATGTACAGCAGGGAAGGGGTACTATAGTTAACATAATATTATTGAAGCGTGTCTATATATAAAAGGCACGCTTTTTCTTTAGCACAAAGAACATGTCAGACAGTATTGTAAGAATTTCAGTTAAGGTTCAACCCGGCGCACGCAAGAACTGCATAACCGGTTACTCAGATAGCGTGCTGCGGGTAAAGATTGCGGCACCTCCGGTGGAGGGCAAGGCCAATAAGGAGCTTATCGCATATTTTAGCGACATAATTGATGTCAGAAAAAGCGCCATCACTATAGAAAAAGGGCAAACTAGCAGGAACAAGCTCATATCTATTGAGGGGGTGGATGAAGCTCGTCTGAGTATCGTAATCGACGATATACTGAGATCAGGAACCCAGAACAAGCTTTTCTAGTTTTTTACTCAGTTCGTACGGATCCTGCCGCTGCCATATATTACGTCCCACCGCCACGCCAATGGCTCCCGCTTTCAAAACGTTACCAACAGTATTCAAAAATTCATCATCCGTATTGGTCATCGAACCACCGGACATGACTACCTTGGTTGGTGCAGCGCTTTCAACAACACGTTTGAAACCTTCTATTGATCCCGTGTTTTTTACCTTGACGATGTCTGCCCCGAGCTCCATACCAACCCTAGCTGCGTAGGAAACGATTGCGGGCGTTTCGTCTATGGCCATGCCGCCTTTTTCCTGCTCCTCGATGGCCAGTTGCATAGTCTTTGACGTCGACAGATTGTCCATGATAGCTCGGCCTCGGGGATACATCCAGCCGATCACCGGTAAATCGTTGCCGTGAGCCTCGCTGACGATATCGGCAAGTTCTCTGTTCATTTCATGCTCATAGCTGGAGCCGGTATAGACGGTATAACCTACCGCCGTTGCTCCTAATACAATGGCGTCCTCCACCGAATACAGTTGCGGAGAGTAGGGATCGTCTTCGGTAAATAACTCCGATTTGCCGTTCAGTTTTAGAATCAATGGTATACCGGAATCCATGATCTCCCTGTGGTATTTTTCTGCCAGCCCGGCGTGCAGTACAAGACTGGTGAAGCCGCCTTTTACTGCTATATCAAGTATATATTCAAAATTTCGGCTCTTCGGATTTTTAGTAAAGTCTCTAGGCCCGTGCTCCAATCCCTGATCGTAGGCCAAAATCATCGACCGTCCATTTGGCATGATTTTATCCAGGTTTTCTTTCATAACTTAGCTCCTAACCGAAGAACTTCTCTGCAACTTTGTATATGCTAAGGTCCACGGGCCGTATCCCGCCCTGCACTTTCTCCAAAGGCACATCGGTTACCTTGTTGTTTTTGAGTGCCACTAATCTGCCATATTTTCCCTCTTTAACAAGTTCAATCGCTCTAACTCCAAAGTGCGTAGCCAGACTGCGGTCGTAGGCCACAGGTGTGCCTCCACGCTGGACGTACCCCAGCGCGGAAAATCTGGTGTTAAAATCGGTTCTGGACGAGATGATCTCGGCCATGAATCTGCCCACACCGCCAAGCTTAGAAGACTTGCCCTCTATGTTGTATTTATGAGTTTTTCCTTTAATCATTGTCCCTTCTGCTACAACAATTATGCTGAAGCTGATACCACGTTTGCCCCTGTCCACAAGCATCTGTATGAGCCTATCGATTTTTTTATCGTCCATAATTATTTCAGGAATAAGTATAAAATCTGCTCCATTGGCCATGCCGGCGTAGGTGGCAATCCAGCCTGCGTTGCGGCCCATAACTTCGAGTATCATCACACGGTGATGACTGGCAGCTGTAGAGCGGAGTCTGTCCAGTGCATCTGTAGCCACCTGTACTGCGGTTTGAAAGCCGATGCAATATTCGGTGCCTCTGACGTCGTTATCTATTGTTTTGGGAATGCCGATAACGGGCAGCCCCATTTGCCACATTTCGAGGGTGCAATTGAGGGTACCATCGCCACCAAGTACGATTAATCCCTCCAGCCCCAGCCTTTTAACCGAGTTAAGCACCTGCTGTGGGCCGTCTTCAATATCAAAGGGGCTGGTTCGTGAAGTACTCAGAATAGTTCCGCCTCTGTCGATGATGTTCGAGGTGTTAATGCGGTCCAGCAGGATGATGTTGCTTTTTTCGCCGAGCAGCCCCTGCCAGCCTCTGATAATACCGATTACGTCATATCCGGCAGCAATGGCCGATTTCGCAGCAGCCCTGATTGCTGCATTGAGGCCAGGGCAATCGCCACCGCTGGTAAGTATTCCAATACGTTTTTTGTCCATCTTTGTATCTCCCCTTCTCGCAACGAGGCGGGAACAAATCGTGCTTAGTATGGCAGTATAGCACTGGCCAGTTGGCAAAGCAATATCATCCGAGATCAATTCCACACGATATTGCGCCCGTGTTGCTAAAAGCGTTAGAATGTCAAGCAATAGACGGTTACGGGAGATAGATATGAAGGTAAGCGAGGGTAAAATAGGCAGAGTGTTTGTTATTAGGTTGGAAGACGGCGACAGATTACCTATGTGCATAGAACAGTTTGCCGATGAGAATGGGATCTATACGGGTCATATAATTCTTGTAGGGGGTATTGGTGGCGGCGAGGTGGTGGTTGGCCCCAGAAATTCAAATCAGAGGCCTCCTGAGCCAATGCTGCTGCCGATAGACGGTGCGCATGAGGTAGCGGGTGTGGGAGTTATCGCTCCCGGGCCGGATGGCAAGCCGCAGCTTCATATACACGCTGCACTTGGCAGGTCGGGGCAAACGATGACGGGGTGCCTGAGGCCTGGTGTAGATACGTGGATTGTGGCAGAGGCAATTATATATGAAATCGTTGGTGCCAAAATGGGCCGCTTGCTGGATTCGGAGACGGGGTTTGCATTGCTGGGCCTGATATAGAGCATAAGGGTGATTTTGTATCTAAAGTATTGACAATTAGTATTGCATAGATTATGCTCAGCGGCATATAGACAAGGGCTTGAAAAATAAATCATCTGGGAGGTATAGGATGTCTTTTTTGGATAAAGTCAAGTCGTGGTTTGGAGGCAGTTCCGCGCCGGTGGTAGAAGAGCCGCCTGCCAAAAAGGAGAAGCCTGCTGCGGCTAAACCGGTAGCAGAAGCTAAACCGGTAGCAGAAGTTAAACCGGTAGCCGAGGAAGAGGAGCCCAAGCCACCCGAAGCTGCCGCATAGATAATCGACAGAAGTATTCTATTTGTAGCTTTTGTTGAGAAATCATCTTTTGTTTCTTATGGCTTAACATTAACGCTGACTCATGCATACATGCGGTTGGCGTTTTTGTTTTACTAGCAAGGTTTTTGAAAGACTTGGTATAGCCTTAGGTACTAAAGTGCTGGTAGTTGAAAACGTTTAGAATTGCTTCTTCAACCTTCTCCTCCGCATCCGGCGCATCACTTTCCACGCTACGCCAGGCATCAGCAATAATGGTGTCTATCTCAGAATTGAAGTTGCCGTAACTTCTGTAGTGCCCCGTGTACTTTCGCAGCTTAAAACTGAGCCTCTCTTTTTTGGGCAGTGCCTTGTAATCGGCTATAATCTTCAGTATTTCCCCTTTGTCCTCCGGCAAATGTCCTTCTACCTCAAACAGCAGGTTGTCAATGTGGTCGCTTACCAGATAGGATGTACATGTAAGGTTCTGGATGAAAAGTTCCATCTCGTCAATCATCTCGTCTTCGGTCGGCAGTTCAAAGTTGCCAGCTTCGAATTCGTCGTAGAGCGGCGTGCCCTGCCGGATCTTCAGTGTACGCAGTCTTATGAAATCAGGTTTGCCTATTTCGTTAAGTACTCTCGCAGTTTCAATCGCATGTACTTTTGACCATTTCCTGCCGCCCAACCCGGGCATTACGTATTCCGACAGCTCTATACCAGCCTCAACGGTTTTTCTGCCGGCGTCTATCTGTTCTTCCGCAGTAACGCCCTTTTGTTGGTACTCCAGCACTTCATCAGCGCCGGATTCCAGCCCAATGTGAACCCTAGAGAGCCCAGCGTCGTGCAGTTCCTTCATTTCATCCAGTGATTTCTTGCTTATGGTCTTGGCCCTGGCGTATGAGGTAATACGTTCTATTTTGGGGAAGGTCTTCTTCAAGTATCTCAGGGCCTCTGCCAATTCGGGTGTGCGCATCACCAGGCTGTTGGAGTCTTGTATGAACATGGTTTTTTCACCAGAATCGATCCAGTTGGTTATATGCATCAGCGCCTGATAGTTGTCCTCAAGCTCTTTTCCGCCAACAGAGTTTCCGTATATATCCGGGTTGCCTCTAAGTATTGCCCTTAATACGTGATTATTCACCTGACCGGCGTATCCCAACTTCTTCGAAGCTGCTAGTATCTCATCGTAAATGCCTTTGATTATATCTATATCGTTTTTTATCTCATCTACCGGTTTGTACTCGAACTTCATGCCGATGCGGCCGCGTCTGCCGGCACAGAAAAGACATCTGTTCCAGGAACAGCGCCTGGTAAATCTAATCAGCAGCGAGCGCGCCGCACCCTCGCTGGGTGGCCTGGCCGGCCCCATGTCGTACGAAAAACCCCTCATCTTATCTACATTCATCTTGTAGGTCTGCTCTGCGTTTTTGTTCATATAATCTCTCCAAGTGCGGTAAAAATATCGACGTTTGTTTAAATCCTCTATATATATCTTAACAAACGCAACTGGTAAAACCAAGTTTTGTCATCGTTTTCAAGTATTCTATTCAATCTACGTTGGCTTTATTGCAGAAACTATTTTACTTTGATAAAATAGCACTAAGCCTGCCATGCCCGTGATACCAATCATTTTGAACCCAATTTGATTTACATAGGGAGCAGGACTTCGAGGGCGGTGCGCAAGCTGCTTAAATTAGGCAGACACGCTAAAACCTAAGGGCTGCACCCACCTGACTGAGCAGGTTCGAAACTCAGGCGGTACACGGCACGGCAGGCTTACTATCGTCTGCGATCATTTTTGTAGTGCACAATTGTGGTACGCAATGTAGCTATGCTATAATTAAAGCTGAGGTGTAAGTACTAGTGAAAGTATCTTCCGAGAAGATCCCGGATAGCCAGATTGAAATGAGCGTTGAGTTAGAAGCTGAAGAAATAGAAGAGTACATGGCAAAAGCTTACAAGCGACTGGTCAATAAAGTCAGTATCCCTGGGTTCCGCAAAGGCAAAGTGCCTCGCAATATGTTGGAGCAGTATGCGGGACGAGGCGCGTTTCTGGAAGACATAGTTAATAATGACCTGTCTGCTATCTATGGCAAGGCGATCGATGAGCAGAAGATAGAGGCCATAGACCAGCCCCAGATTGAAATCGGTCAAATCGATCCAATTACCTTCAAAGCTACTATCCCGATACGTCCGACTATAGAACTTGGTGATTATCAGCAGATAAGGATGGAGCTGGATAATGCCGAGGTAACCGAGGACCAGGTGGGTGGTGTTATTGAGCAGTTGCGCATTGCACAGGCCGCGTGGGAACCCGTAGATCGCGAGACCAAGTGGGATGATATGCTAACTCTGGATGTGGAGGCCAGCGCAGACGGAAATGAACTTGGCAAAGAGGCCGGGCGCCAGTACCAGTTACTGCCTGAGTCGCAGGTGCCTGCACCGGGATTTGCCGAGCAGCTAATAGCGTTGAAAAAAAACGACGATAAGAGCTTTGCCCTAGCGGTGCCCGAGGATTACGGAAATCAGGTTTTTGCGGGCAAAGATGTTTCTTTCAAGGTGCTGTTGAACGAAATAAAGGAAAAGCACTTGCCCGAACTCAACGATGATTTTGCCAAAATAGTCGGGTCAGACAGTGTTGATAAGCTCAAGGAAAGCATAGAGGCAGACCTGAAAACTAGGGCTGAATATCAGGCAAGGGCTGAGCTTGAGGACAAGATTGTGGATGCCATTGTCGAGCAATCTCAGATCGAGTACCCTCCTATATTGAAGGAGCGCGAAATCGATGCCATGATCGATATGCAGCGAAACCAGTTGCTTCAGGCTCAGGTGCAGCTTGAAGACTATCTGAAGCATATTAACAAGACAGAGCAAGACCTCAGGAACGATCTTGAACCGGCGGCAGCAAAAAAAGTAAAGGGGGCGCTGGTTCTGGGCAAGGTCGCTGACGACGATAAAATAGAAGTAAACGATGAGGAAGTGGAAGCTGAGGTTGAGCGCATGGCTCCAAGCGATGTACAGGACAAAGAGAGATTCAAAGAGGTATTTACCAATCCGTTCAACCGTGCATCAATAATGCGGACGCTTAGAAGCAAAAAGACAATGCAGCATCTGGTTGATATTGCCACCGGCAATAGCGACAGCTTGAAAAAAGAGGAATCGGCGGACGCCGAGAAGGAGGTAAAAGATGCAGCCTAGCAGCGTAATTCCAATGGTTATAGAAACAGGTGCCAGGGGAGAAAGGTCGTTCGATATTTACTCCCTTCTCCTCAGAGAGCGCATCATTTTCCTTGGAACCCCAATTAACGATCAGATCGCTAACCTGGTGATTGCACAACTGCTTTACCTGGATAGGGAAGATCCTGAGAGAGACATAAGCCTTTATATACACTGCCCGGGTGGTGTGGTCACCGCGGGGCTGGCAATATATGACACTATGCAGCTTATCAGGCCGGACGTGAGCACCATATGCGTCGGCATGGCGGCAAGCATGGGAACGGTGCTGCTTACCGCCGGCACTCCCGGTAAAAGATATGCATTGCCGAATTCCACGTTGCATATGCATCAGCCCGTTGGCGGCGCTCAGGGCCAGGCATCTGATATAGAGATCGCCGCTAAAGAGATACTCAGGTTGCAGGATACATTGCGCGGTATCCTGTCCAAGCATACCGGTCAGACCATAGAGAAGATAGCGCGTGATTCCGACCGCGACTACTATTTGAATGCCGAGCAGGCGGTTGAATATGGTTTGGTGGACGAGATACTGACCAAACCGGAAAAGAAAGAGAAGAAATAAAGTTAGTTAATAGAACAGGGGTTTACTATATAATAGATTTCAATCATACCCCCTTGATACCTTATGTAACGTGTTGTTAAGGGGGTATGATTGTGTTTTAAGTGTAATTACGTTTGTTTAGTATTGACCTTTTGGCCGATTTCAGTTAAAATAGCTACGAAGTAAGGAGGAAAAGCCGTGCAGAAGATTATACTTGTTGATCCAACAAAATGTACCGGATGCAGAACGTGTGAAATGGTATGTTCGGTAAAGCATCTGGGGGTATCTAACCCGTCCAGGGCCAGAATTCATGTAGTCAAATGGGAGCAGGAATGTTTTGAGATTCCCATGCTCTGCCAGCAGTGCGACGATGCACCCTGTGCAGCGGTATGTCCCGTAAGGGCTATTACCCGCGATGAGGAGATGGGCATAAATATTATTGACCATGACAAGTGCATCGTTTGCAAGATGTGCGTGCTGGCATGCCCGTTCGGAGCGATGAAATACGATGTCAGGGGTCACGTAGTATCCAAGTGCGACCAATGCCATGGAGAACCGCAGTGTGTCGCCATCTGTGATACACACGCAGTCAGCTATGTTGATTCCAATATGGCAAATGTAAACAAACAGCGTGATGCGGCCAGCAAGGGCTATGTGTTGAGAAAAGAGCAGAAAGAAGCCATAGGCCCCGAGGTCGGGCATCCCATGCCCTAAGCTAGCAAATCCCTTTTATAATTAATTGTCTTTAAAGGAGCGAAAGATATGGCAAAGGGTATAAACCCCCCCAAAAAAGATAAAAAAGATAATGAAGAGTCGGTAACCATACACGGCGTTAAGGTTAAAAAGGATGAGGAAGAGTACACCGACCTACTTGGCCGCAAGATGAAGGTTGAGAAGAAGAAGGATACTCAGGAAGCCCGCCACCGCACCACTCAGGATATGGATCAGGCCAAGAAATCCGGCGTTGAGATGGAGAAGACGGCCAGCGGCTACTGGAGACCGATACGCTCGGTTAGGTGTTCCAGCTGTCAGGAGCGTGTAACTGTTCCCAAGGGAGCTTCCGTATTCGAGTGCCCGTTCTGCGGAATGCGTTATCGCATTTCATGGCCGACACCGGATCAGCCCAGAGTGCGCGGAGCCGTGTGGGATGCGATGCCACCTGCCGGACTAACCTGGCCCAAAGGCTGGCCTGGAGAGCTGGATGAGAACGGCAACCCGATCAAGAAAGATCCTTTCGGTAAGTAGTGCTAACTAGAGAAACCTAATAAAAGGTGGAGTTTATCAGCTATGACAATGACTATTAGCAATCAGAAGATAGGTTATGTGAACCTGTCCACCGGCGAGATAAGGAAAGAGTACATTACTGAAGAAATGCGTAAGTTCCTTATCGGAAGCCGTGGTTTTAACATGTACCTTATGCATACACTCACCCCCAAGGGAATAGACGCCTTTGATCCAAGGAACTGGTGGTTTATCTCCTGTGGCGTGCTTGGTGGCATGCTGGTTCCGTCTTGTAGTAGAACGCAGGTATCGGGGCTTTCGCCGCTCACTGGCGCCGTTGGCGACAGCAACATGGGCGGGTTTTTTGGTGTAGAGATGAGATATTCCGGTTTTGATACCATAGCCGTAACGGGTAAAGCGGAAAAACCGGTTTATTTGTTTTTGCATGATGATGAGATCGAGATACTCGATGCGAGTTATATTTGGGGTACAGACACCTCCGAGTGTATTGAGCGCATAAAAGAGAAACATGGAGATTATGACATCAAAGCGGCGATCTGCGGTCAGGCCGGTGAGAACCTGGTCAGATACGCAAACGTCAGAAATGGACTTAAGTCTTCTGCCGGCAGAACAGGAATGGGCGCACTGATGGGTTCCAAGAACCTGAAATGTGTTGCTGCCAAGGGCACAAACGACTTGCCGTTATACCAGCCGGAGGAGGCCCTGGCCAACTGGAAGTCGGAGGTTGCCAAGGCCAGAGAGCGCCGCATGGTAAAGACACTGCTCAGATTTGGCAAGGGGATCTACTTCGGTAATACCAACACAGTGGGCCTGATTAGGGCATACAACTTCAAGCAGAACCAGATGCTCTATGCCGATGACCTTGAAGTGGAGTCCATGGACAGGTTTACCGTTGGACGAGAAGGCTGCTTCGGTTGCCAGATACACTGCCGACATCGATGGAAGGTGCCGGAGGGTCCGTACAAAAACCACTATGGTGTAGGGCCTGAGTACACATCACTTGGTTCCATGGGAACCGAGATAGGTAATGCATCCATGGATATCTGTCTTGCCGCCGATGATCTGGTTAATAAGTGGGGTGTGGACAATCTGGAGGGCGGCAGCATGATCGCCTGGGCCATGGAGCTCTATGAAAATGGAATCATCACCAAAGAGGATACCGGTGGGCTTGAACTCAAGTGGGGCGATCCCGAGGTTATATACGAGTTGATCAGGCAGATAACCTTCAGAGAGGGATTCGGTGACATTCTTGCTGAAGGCCCGCTGCGAGCTGCCGAGAAGATCGGCAAGAACTCGGCCTATTATCTGGTACAGGTAAAGGGTATGAGCAACCTGCAGTCGGATGAGCGCCCAACCCCCAGTCTGGCACTCAACGTGGCAACATCAACCAGAGGATCTGATCATTTGAGGGGGCGACCTGTACCTGATTTGTTTGGTCTGCCAAAGGATGTTCTTGAGAGAATGTATGGCGGCGAACAGACCACCGATTTCAATTCATACATGGGTAAGCCCAGAATGGTGTGGCATCATGAGCTTTCAGCCTGTACGCACGATACCATAGGTAACTGCGGCATGGGTGGTCAGCCTGATATGCCCTACACCCTAAAGATCAATACCGGTCTTGAGCTCACTGACGAAGAGATGTGGATGATTGGCGAGAGAATACACACCATCGAGCGTCTGTTCAACCAGAGCCGCGGTTTTGGCAGAAAAGACGATCACCTCTGCGAGCGCTACTATATAGAGCCCACTACCATGGGTATGCCCAAGGCCAGAGGTAAGACCATTGACCGTGAGAAGTTCGAAATCATGCTTGATGAATACTATGAGCTGCATGGTTGCGACAGCGAAGGTCATCCCACCAAGAAGACCATTAAACGTCTTGGTCTGGACAACGAGCCGTCCTACATTTTAGGTAAGCCCGGCCTGGAAATAGCTTTAAAGTAAGCTGTGATGAGCAAGTGGAAGCGGTAGTATAACAACCACAAACGCCCGCCCTCCTAAAATTAGGGGGTGGGATAGTAATAGAGATACAAAGTTATGTGATCACATTTGTTTAAAAGGCTCTAGAGTTCGAAAGTGCTACTGCTAGAGCCTTTTTTATAAGGTGGTAAAGGTACAAATATATGGATAAAAAGTCAG
>DAOUZV010000059.1 GCA_030665485.1 Chloroflexota bacterium
GCAAGTCTCGTTGGGAAGCCGTGATATCTCAGGGTGCATGCGACGGCTGTGCCGAGCTTAAGGAAGGAGCGAAGTGCATAAACATATGTGAGTTCAACGCCATTGAGATGCGTGAGACACAGAAATTCGATGAGACCAATATGCCCGAGCCATGGTCCAACCTTATTCAGAATGTAAAGGCCTACGTTGATGCGGACCGGTGCTGGGGATGCCTCAGTTGTGTGCTGGTATGCCCGTCTCATGCAATCACAGCGCGATGCGTACGCGATGAAAGCTGGGTGCCGGAGCAGAGAACCGCGCCAACCCCCAGACGCGTAGAATACAAAATCCACATAGAGCGCCACGATTAAGTTGCTTCTTATAAGAAAGGGGAGGTTTTCATGGCAAAGGAACTGGGTAAAATCGAAAAACCGGAAGTACAGAGCGTATCCGGCAAAAGAAAACTGCTGGTAGTTCCCATGACGTACTACAGTGAAAGTGCTCCTGAAGAATACTTAAAACTGTTTAACAAATACTGGGAGCAGTCCGCAGAGCACATAGCCAACCTTGAGGCCAAGATAGGCAGCATAAACCACGTTTATCACGAATCCGTAGCAGTTGCTGGTAAAGAGGCGCTTGATATCATCGAAAAGCTGAACCCGGCCTGTCATGCAATCATCAAGCAGAAGAGTGAAGCCGGCGCCACCGTCGAAGCGGCAGAGGACAGGGAACTGGTTGAGGAGGGCATGGACTGGGAAAGATGCCTCATTATGGGTTTTATCAGCCAGAAGGTGGCTAAAACCGTATCCGAATTTTACATGGATGTCGCCAAAAAGCGTTATGAAAAAATCGCTAAAACTATAGATAAAACGCTCAAGAAAAAGGAAGTCGGCGCCATCTTCATACGTGAAGGGCACATGGTGCAGTTTGACAAAGATATAGAGGTTTTCAGCGTGTCCCCGCCGGCACTGGATGAGATACACCGCTGGCAGCGCGACTACATGGAAAAACCCAAAGAGGACCAGTCAGAGAAGAACGCAAAAGAATGATGCAAAACGGGGACAGCAAAATCCCTTCCGTTAATGTAACAAAGGGCAGCGCCTACAAATGGTGGGCACTGGCCGTTATCTGTATCGGCACCTTTACCAGCACACTGGATAATAGCATCGTAAACGTCGCCATTCCCACCCTCGGAGACACCTTCAACGTTGGCGAAACCATCTCGGTGTGGGTCTATCTGGCCTACATGCTCACCGTTGCCGGCCTCACACTCACCTTCGGAAAAACCGGCGACAGGTTCGGCCGCAAAAGGATTTACGTAATCGGCCTGCTGATATCCGCTCTCGGTTTGGGATTAAACTCCATAGCACCAAGCATGGGTACGCTGATCGCCTTCCGTGTGGTTCAGGCAATCGGCGCCGGCATGATGATAGCGGTGGGCCCCGCTATCATCACCAACGTTTTCCCTGAACAAGAGCGCGGCAGGGCCATGGGTATCTACGTGGCGTCCGTTGGCGCGGGTCTTACACTTGGCCCCGCGCTTGGCGGCATCTTGGTTGATACGCTTGGCTGGCGTTCCATTTTCTACATGCGTCTGCCCATAGTCCTCGTTGTGGCAGCACTAACTCTGAAGAAACTGAGGGAGCAGAAATCCGATGAATCACATCACAGCTTCGACAAGTGGGGATCAGCCGCCTTTTTCATCGGCATGTTTGCCCTGCTGCTGGCCTTAAACCAGTCAGGAGAACTGGGATGGACATCGGCACTGGTGCTTACAAGTATCATTGCTGCAGCAGTACTACTGCCGGCGTTTGTCGTCATCGAACGCAAAGTGGCTCAACCCGTGCTCGACTTAATGTTATTTCGCTCACTTTCCTTCAGTATGGCAAATTTGAGCCTGGTTTTAAGCTTCATATCCAGGATATCTGCCTTGTTTCTCATGCCCTTCTTCCTACAAGATGGGTTGGGATATACGGCCTCCAAAACAGGGCTTGTTCAGATAACGGTCCCCATAGCAATGCTGGTCATTTCGCCATTTGCCGGGCGACTTTCTGATAGAATGGGATCACGCATACTGACTTCAATAGGATTTGCAATGATCGGAATATCACTCTTCCTACTAAGCAATATTGCCGCACACTCCGGCACCTTGAGCGTGGTCCTTTCTCTGGCCATCATGGGTGTAGGGATCGGTCTTTTTGAATCACCAAACAACAGCCTGATCATGGGATCAGCACCACTAGAGAAACAAGGCACCGCATCCGCCATGCTGTCCACATCACGAGGCATCGGACTTACCATAGGGCTGGCCATTTCAAGCAGTATCTACGCCGCCCGCAAACAACTTCTACTGGCACAAAGTACGGCCGAAGCTGCTGTTATCGACAGCTACGGCCACACTATCATTATAGTTACTTTCCTATGTATCGCAGGTATTATTGCCAGTATTCTGGCCGGTAATACCAGGAGAAACCGGCCCCCTAAGACTCAATCTCACCCCTGACACCGACCACCACTTCTGTAAAGGGTATGTTCTTGCCGGAACGTTTTATCGCCTCCTGCGCCATGTGTACCAAACCGGAGCAGCAGGGCACTTCCATGCGAGCCACCGTCACACTCTTGATGTCTGACGATTTGAACACATTCGTCAGCTTGGCAAGGTGCGCCTCAAAATCATCCAGCTTGGGACACGCAATCAAAAGAGCGTGGTCCTTCAACAAGTCCTGGTGAAAATTAGGATAGCTGAACGGCACACAGTGGGCGGCCAGTAACAAATTGGTACCCTGCAAAAACGGCGCGTTCGGCGGAACCAGCGTCAGCTGCACCGGCCAATGCGAAAGCGTCGACTCGGCGCGCGCAGCAGGCTCCACGGCGCCGCTCAATCCGCATTTATCAAACTCGGTTATCGTTGTCGACGGGCAACCACAGGGAAGCGCCTCCTCTTTGTCCTCAAACTGCTGCACCGTGCTCGACGGGCAACCGCAGGCCAGCGTATCATGCACATCATGTGGGTGTTGCTGCTGATGCAGGTGATGCTCCACAGCCTCCTCGTCAAACTGCTCAGCCTCGCGATCTTCAATGGTTATGGCATCCTGCGGACACTCACCCAGACAGGCCCCCAGCCCATCACAATAAACTTCAGATACCAGTTTAGCCTTGCCATCTATTATCTGGAGTGCCCCCTCGGCGCAGCCCGGCACACAGGCGCCGCAACCATCGCACTTTTCCTCGTCTATTTTAACTATCTTTCTCGTTACTTTCGTGCTCATTTCAAACCTCCTTCATAAATAATGATTTATCGAGCTATTCTAAACCCGTTAATTGCTTCCATCGCTCCTCACCCAAACACTGCCTAGCTGCTGCACACCAGTCTATGCATGAAGGCAGCTTCTCCTTATAAATCCAGCTTCCACACTTGGAGCACTTTACCTTGGTCTCGTTGGAGAATATCTCCTCCTCCTGTCCACACTCGGGGCACTTGTAAAGCTCAACCCTGAGCCATCTTGTATCCTGACCTGGGCACTTCATCTTGTTGCACCCCCTCCCTATTAATCACAATACAATAATAATACTGCGGCAAAGATAAGACTATGATTTAAATCATAAAAACAAAGGGAGGCAATTTAACGGATCACTCGATGGCCTAAACCTCTGGCGGTCCTTCACCAAGCAGCTTGAGTTTCTGCTCATCAGCGATTATGATTTCGCCGCGTGTGGAAGAAACGATGCCACGGTCCTTGAGATTGCTCATCTGGCGGATAACGGTTTCGGTGGTCATACCTGCCATATCGGCAATTTCCTCACGCGTAAACGGCAGCTTACTGCCCAGCTTCGATGCCAGCATAAGCAACGTCCGCGCCAGCCGTTGTTGCACCCGCTCACCGGCAAGATCGCGTATCCTACCCTGTGCTACCCTCAAACGTCCGCTGAGCATGTTGATTAACTTCAGCGCAACCTGCGGATTCTCGAAAAGAAATGCTAAAAAATCATCCCGTTTAAACCCGATGAGACTTACCTTTTCAACCACCTGTGATGATGCCGGATAAGGCTTATTTTCAAAAACAGCCACTTCACCGAACATCTCCCCGGGACCAAAAAAGTTAACTATCAAATCCTTACCGGATGTGGAATGCTTAATGGCCTTTATCCGACCTTCTGCAATAACATAGAACCACTCCGGCGCGCCGTCCTCCCAGAAAATGAACTCGTCGACATCGAAACTACGCTCAAGCGCGATACTTGCCAAACTGGCAAGCTGATCGTCATTTAAGCCGAAAAAAATCGGCGCACTTTTAAGAACCTGTATCGTCTGCATTTTCACCCACTACATTTGGATTTTGCTCTAAGATCGCATGAGTTTCTCTATCTATCATAAATCGCAGCGCAACATACACCAGAAGGTATATTATGAGACCCGCAAGCCCCCAGAACTGCGCCTGGAAGAAAACAAACACCTGCGTTAAAAAAAGCGATACCATGACAGAGCGCTCGAACATCTTAAAGGCGCTTAAGCGGGATTTAACAAAAAGCAGCAGTCCCCACAGCGCCAGCCCGGCGGCAAGCAGCGACGATACAAGATAGGCGTAATCAGAAAATGTTATCTTCTCCAGTTCACCTGCTAAACTACCGATGATTCCGATATTCAATACTTCCCAGTTCAGCATCTTTAGAGCCACTAAAACGAATACGTAGAACAGGTTGAACGCCACCTGCGCCGTAAAGAACGCTATGATAACCCACCTAAACCAGTTAGTAACGGCAATGTTGCGATAGAAGGAACCAAGGCGCGTCCTCAATCGCACGTAGTGACCCGGCTCGGACACCGGCACAAGCTCCATTTTGCCAAGCGCGTTTTTAAGTTCGGCAACAAGCGGATCATCTGGATCACATTTCTCAAGGTATTCTGCAACCTTTTCCTTCTCCTCCATATCCATGTCGCTCATCGCCACCTCTTCCAGCTCGTGTATAGCGTTCATCAGATACTCCAGACGCGAATAACGGGCTCGCGTCTGGATATTGCGCACGATCAGGAAAATTACTATGAAGGTAACGTACATGATGGCAACGGCGGGCTGGTAGAAATAATCGTTGTCCTGCGTTATGAACTTGCCCACCTCGTCAATAAAGGTGCCAAAGCCGATTCCGCCGCAGATCATACCCACATACTGCGCCTTTTTACCTAAAAACATGGATAGCGCGATGATGCCGATCAGCATAAACACCCCACCCCACAGCATATGAGCGATGTGCAAATCGCTGTTGCCAAGTTGCGGATAGCCGGTGATGGCAAGATAGGCGCGGATCGCCAATATAGAGGCAACCGCAGAGATCAGGAATATCTCCAGATAGGTGCCCGCCTCTATATTGCGAATGAAATATCGTTGTTTTTTCATATAATTCGGTTATCTTGTGATAATGAAAGTTAGTGTAACGCAGTGAGGATTGCGTGGTCAAGCAGGAGACAGATAAAAGCGGCTTTGCTTACTTAATCTATGATACGGTGACCATCGTAGCTCTTATCTAATCGAACTATCAGATAGAACACTGCAAGGCCGATAAAACCAACTATTGCACTAATATGAAACACCCAGTCAAGCCCTAATCCATTATCTACAAACCACCCAAGCAGTACGGGCGATAACGAATACCCCAATGTCATACCCATATTAAAAAGGCTGTGTGCCGAAGCCATGCCATGTTTCTTGCCAATCTGAGTGGTCATAGCGGCTATAGCCGGTAGAGTCAACGCCCCTCCGATGGACATTACCAACCTTACTATGAACAGTTCTGCAAAACTGCCAGTCAGAGGAATTATGAAATAGAAGAGCGTGGATGAAATCTGCCCCAGGAGAACTAGTTTTATTTTTGAGTATCTATCGGCAATCCAACCCGTACCCATCTGCAGAAAACCCATCACAATCGTACCGATAGCCACCAACCAGCCAAGTTCGGAGCCGGTTGACGAGAACCTCGCCTTGGCATAGATAGGTATATAATTATTTAATACGGCTGTTAATGCACCCATGCTGGTTCTCACCATCAAAATAGCAATCATCAGCCTATATTTAATCAGTTTCACCATGGAAACTGTTTTTTCGCGCACAACACGCACTGATTCTTTGCTCTCAGGCACAAATAATAGTGCCACCAGAAAAGCAAAAGACCATATAGCGCTCATAGTAAAAAATACGGTATCAAAGCCATAATAGTCATATACATAACCGCTGATAAGTGGCCCCACACCCATTCCGGCAAAAAACGCTATATTAAAAAAGCCCATATAGCGCCCCTCCTGCCCCTTTGGCGACAGTTCGCCCACATATGCGCGGGCCAATGGGACAACTATGGCGGAACCAATGCCCCTAACAAACCTGATGGCCACTATATGATAAAAATTTCCGACGAGGGTAAATGCCAGCCCCAAAAAAATGTAGAGAAACAGAGCCGAGCATATGAATACTTTTCTTTTACCGGTCTTATCGGAGAGGCGGCCAAATATAGGGAGCAGGATGAAACGGCTTACACCAAGAGAAGATGATATTATGCCTAACCAGAGAAAATTTGCCCCCATATCTTGGGAAAACATAGGGAGCAGCGGGGACATGAATGCCATGCCGAGCATATCGGCAAAAATAACTATAAAAATCGCAATCAGGATTCTTCTATCCAAAAACAGCTCGCCTTAAATTACTATATCTCAGAAATACTATCTCATCCTGTCGGCCATTTTGCGGCCGCCCAACAGGTGCATGTGTATGTGCATTATGATCTGGCCACCATCAGGACCCATGTTTATCACCAAGCGATAGCCCTTTTCAGCAACACCCGCTTCTTCTGCAACCCTTTTGGCAAAGGCCATCATACGTCCCATCAGCGGAACATCCTCATCGGCAAGCTCGGCTACGGAAACTATGTGCTTTCTGGGTATGATCAGGATGTGTACAGGGGTCTGGGGATGGATATCATTGAAGGCGATAAACTCGTCATCCTGATAAACCATATCGCTGGGGATTTCGCCCGCGGCTATCCGGCAAAAAATGCAGGACATGCCAAATCTCCTTACGTGTTAAAAGATACTAGGGGGCATCATCAAGACGCCCCCTGTTCATATCTAGTGCTTTAAGTTTATTCGATTTA
>DAOUZV010000174.1 GCA_030665485.1 Chloroflexota bacterium
TACAGCTTAAGGCTGATATTTCGATTGACAACAATGCCACACTACCATAAAATTATATACAGAGAAACCTCTATGTACCAAAAAACCGCTTTAGATAATGGGCTTCGCATTATTACCGAAACTCTACCACAAACCCGGTCAATCTGCCTGAATTTCTTCATAGGAGCCGGTGGTCGCTATGAGAACCTGACAGAATCGGGTCTTTCGCATTTCATCGAGCATCTCTGCTTCAAGGGCACCAAACAGTACGCCACAACCAAGGAGATTTCAGAAACAATCGAATCCGTGGGCGGCCTGATCAACGGCGCTACAGACAGGGAAATGACCATCTACTGGACCAAGGTGGCACAGCCACACTTCGGTGTATCGATGGAATTGATAGTGGATATACTACGCAATTCGCGCTTCGATGAACGTGATGTGGAAAAGGAGCGCAACGTTATAATCGAAGAAATAAATACCGCGCTCGATTCGCCCCATGAACGTGTAGCCATGCTCATCGATGAAGTGATGTGGCCCAATCAACCCGTGGGAATGGACGTAGCCGGTACCAAGGAGACTGTTGGCAGTATCAACAGGCAACACATCATCGACTATTTCGATACACAATACGTGCCCAGCAATACGGTAATCAGCATTGCGGGTAATATAGAACATGAGCAGGCCGTGAGCATGCTAAACAACGCCCTTCACGACTGGACCGACGGCACCCCCAAGCCATGGATTAAAGCAGATGACAGGCAGGATAAACCGCGCTTTTCCATAGAAAAAAGGGGCACAGAACAATCGCACATCTGTCTTTCGGTACGCGGATATTCAAGCACACATCGCGATAGATATATACTAGACATGATAAACGTTATCTTAGGAAAAGGAATGAGCAGTCGCCTCTTTATGAATATACGCGAAAAGCTGAGCGTTGCCTACGACGTGCACAGCTACGCCACGCACTTTATAGATTCGGGTGCACTGACCGTATATGCCGGAGTCGACCCCAAACGTACTGCTATCGCCATCGACGCCCTGCTAAAAGAACTTGCCACGTTTAAGAACGAACCAGTGCCGGCGGCCGAGCTTACCAAGGCCAAAGAGCTAAGCAAGGGCAGGCTGCTCATCAGGATGGAGGATACCAGCAACATTTCCATGTGGCTGGGAGGTCAAGACCTGCTCAAAAACTACATACTTACGGTTGACGATGTCATCTCCATAATCGATGGCATAACTGCCGATGACATCCAGAGAATAGCGCAGGACATCTTCGTACCAGAGAAACTGAACGCCTCTATAGTAGGGCCGGTAGACAATCACAAGCAAATCGAGGACATGCTTAATATTTAGACAAAGGGTATTACCACCTCAACCCGCGCATTGTTTTCAGTTATCTCAAACCTGGTAGCCTCTCCCCTGCGCTCAAAGTGCAAATCAACCGTATCCTTACCTATCCTTAGTTTCTTTACCGTTGCATGTTTAAGCCAGCTCGGCAGCATCGGATTAAGATACATTCTTTTCCTTGATGCGTCAACACTCAGCCCCAGCATAGACTGAAACAGCAATATAGTCGAACCGGCAGACCAGGCCTGCGGGCTACAGCTAACCGGATACTCCGATGGGCTTGTGTGCCCCTCCGTATCATGAGAGAAGCCGCAAAACAGCTCAGGCAGCCTGCTGTACCTGAAATAAGAGCTGGCATAGAACATCTGGGACGTTATCTGCTCCGCCTCCCAATAGTATCCATAGCGCTTCATTCCGGCAACTATTAGGGCGTTGTCATACGGCCAGATACTGCCATACCTGTAGCTCATCGGGTTGAACTTCGATTCCCTCGAACTTACGTTTCGTATGCCCCAGCCACAGGCTATATCGCGGCCGGTAAGCCGGTTGGCGACGTATCTCGCCTTTTCGTCATCTATTATACCGCAGTAAAGTCCATGGCCGGGATTGGATGATATGGTCTTTACCGCTTTCTTGTCTCTATCAATTGCCTGCGCAAAAAATCGGGCATCGGCCAGCCAGAAATCACGGTTAAAGTTAGTTTTAAGATCGGCTGCCCGCTTCTTTAGATCACCTGCGATATCCGCATCCCCCTTGCTCCCCAGTAACTCCGCCATATCCGCCATGGCGCGGTAGACATACGCCTGCGTTTCCACCAGCGCCACCGGCATGTCAACCATTGTGCCATCGGGATAATTAATAGCACAATGCGTATCCCGCCATCCCAGGTTACTTTCTACCTTCTTGGAGCGGCTACCATACTCTATATAACCACCGTTAATGTCGTTGTAGCCATCGATCCACTTGAGCGCCGCCTTTGCCGCAGGAAGCAGTTCCTCATATAACTCATCGTCATCAAGCCACTTCATCGTCTCGGCGAACAGCATTAAAAAGAGCGGCGTCGTTTCCACACAACCATAGAACAGAGCATGAGGAATCTCTTTCGTATTTGCCAGTTCGCCTTTTCGTATCTCACCTACAATTTTGCCCGGTTCTTCTTCATTAGAGGCATTGACTCTGGTACCCTGATGTTTGGCCAGAAAACGAAGTGTACTCACTGCGATCTGCGGGTTTATCATCACCGTCTGAAGCGCCGTGATCAGGCAATCCCGACCGATAACACAATCAAACCATGGCAGGCCCGCATTGGGAACAAGACCGTCCGCAGTAGATTCTGTAAGCAGCCGCAGGTCCTTAATGCCGCGCTCGATCAATTTATTAAATAACTCGTTGTCGGTTTCTATAGAGGCACAGGAATTGTGCCAGTCTCGGTAAGACCCCCTCAGGTAGGCCAGCCCT
>DAOUZV010000064.1 GCA_030665485.1 Chloroflexota bacterium
ACATCATGCAGGCCTTGCACTTTTCAGGATCAATGTAGTACGAAACTACCTCACTGAACAGCTGGTCTATCTCTTCACTGGTATAGTATCCGGCGTATTCCGCTTCGCTCTCAAGACGCGCCTCAAGCTTATCCCTTTTTGCTATTTTGATGTAGGGTATCAGCTTTCTGACTTCGGCAAGTTTAATTTTAAGTTCGTCTTCGCTAATTCCCTCAGCCTTACCGATAGGTCCTAGTTCCTTTATCTGCCTAATGAAATCATTAACCACATCGACAAAAACCATACCTTCACCAGAGGACATGTATTCAATTCTTAATCTGTCGGGATTAAGACCTATGTGCTCCATTATCTTCTTGCACAGCAGCACCAGGTTAAGCGCCTGGTAATTGCCATGAGTAATATAATTGCACTCATTCAAGATGCAACCACCAATAAACACCCCATCCATTCCGTTTGCAAAGGCGCGGAAAATAAACTCCGGATCAACCCTGCCGGAACACATGACGCGAATAAGTCTCATCTCAGTTGTATACTGTAGCCTGGAAACTCCAGCCAAATCGGCAGCGCCGTACGCTCACCAATGGCATACAAAACCCAAGACTTTAGGTTTAAACCCAAATTCTGCAGTCATGCTCACGTCCTTTCTGTATCTTCAAATATCTGATCTTGTCTAACTTACTGTTGCTAAATCCGGAACAGCCGCATCAATCTGACTTAGGATCTCATCGTCCGTAAAGTGCTTCAGCTGTATAGCCGCTGATGGGCACTTGGCATTACATAGGCCACAGCCCTTGCACAGAACTGGAATAACCGCGGCTTTTTTACCCTGTTTCGACTCCTTAAGCTCAACGGCACCGTAGGTACAGGCGGTAACACATGCCCCGCAGCCTATACATTTCTTCTCATCAACATCGCAAACGGACCCAGAGGCAACCACCGTATCATGCGAGAGCATCGTCAGTGCTCGCCCGGCAGCTCCATAAGCCTGGCTGATAGCTTCCGATATAAGCTTGGGATAATGCGCTGTTCCACAAAGGTAAACGCCATCCGCAGCAAACTCAACGGGCTTTAACTTAACGTGCGCTTCCTTAAAGAACCCGTCCTGCCCCAGCGAAACGCCGAACGATTGAGATATGTCCCGAGCTTGCGCTGAAGGAACAACGGCGGCGGCTAGAGCAACCACATCAGCATCTATGGCTATCTTCGTCTTTAAGGTTTGATCCGTCACACGAACCGTAAGCACAGATTTGCCATCCTTTTGGGCCGCCTCGACCACTGGTGCATCTTCCGGCACGTAGCGAACGAATCTTACCTTCTTGCCTCTTGCTTCCCTGTAATAATCCTCGGCAAACCCATAGGTCCTCATATCCCTGTAGAGGATGTAGATGTCTATATCGGGATTTATCTCTTTGAGTGCAAGGGCGTTCTTCACAGACTCCTGACAACATATGCGTGAGCAGTAATCCCTGTCTTCGTTTCGACAACCCACGCACTGAATCATTACCAGAGTATCGGCGCCAGTCACCTTTTCATCCCCAGCAACCATCTTCTGCTCAAGCTCAAGGTGGGTCATCACCCCGTCGTCCTTGCCATACAGATATTCGGTGGGCTCATATACATCAACCCCTATGGCTACGATGGTAACGCCGTGCTTTATCTCGGTAGTGCCACGCTCGGAATCCACCGTGGTTACGAAGTTACCCACATATCCGGCCGCATTGGTTACAACGGCTTCTATGTATACACGTATCAGCGGGTTTTTGTATACCTTGCTTATAAGATCGCTTACGTAAGCCTGAACGTCCATCCCATCAAGTGTGGAGTGGATTTTTCTGGCCATTCCACCAAGCTCGCTGTCCTTTTCTATCAGGTGAACCTCATGCCCCTGCTCGGCGATGGACAGAGCACTGGTCATGCCGGCTATGCCTCCACCAACCACCAGCGCCGCCTTGGTAACCGGCAGATCAAATTCCTGCAATGGCTCCAGAAGAGCAGCACGCGCGACCGACATGCGGATTAAGTCAAGCGATTTTTCAGTGGCCGCCTCCTTTTCCTTGGAATGAACCCAGGAGCAGTGCTCCCGTATATTGGCAAACTCAAAGTAATACTGATTGAGTCCACCCTCCCGGACAGTATCTCTGAATAATCCGTCCAGCGTCCTAGGGGAGCAGGCGGCAAGTACAATTCGATTGAGCTTCTTTTCCTCAATCGTGTCGGTTATCTCTTTAGCGCAGTTTGTAGCACATGAAAAGAGCTGTTCCTGCGCATAAACCACATTGGGCAGGGTCTTGGCATATTCAACCGCGGAAGGAACGTTAACCACACGGCCAATGTTGGCTCCGCAATGACATACAAAGACGCCTATCCTCGGTTCCTCTCCGGAAACGTCTTTTTCAGGCGGATACACCCTTTCTACGTACAGCTTGCCCCGGCGCTTGTCCAGAAGCTCGCCTATCTGGGAACCGGCACCGCTGGCACCAAAAACGGACTCGGGAATATCCATGGGGCCCTGGAAGGCTCCGCTTACGTAAACGCCCGGGCGGGATGTCTTCATGCGGTTCTCTGTTGTGGTACTACAGAATCCGTGGTTATCAAGATCAACACCCAGCTTATCGGCAAGTTCTTTGGCATCGGTAGGCGGGACCAATCCAACGGACAGCACCACCATATCAAACTCTTCTTCCTTAACTCCACCTTCAGGAGTGAAATAACGTAGTGTAATGTTCTTGGTTACCGGGTCCTCTTTCACGACTGTTACGTAGCTCTTGATGAAGCGAACGTCGGAAAGATTTGCCGTCCTCTCGTAGAACCGCTCAAAATCCTTGCCGAATGAGCGGATATCGTTATGGAACACGGCGCACTTGGCATCAGCATCGTGGTCCTTGGTTAAAATCACCTGCTTTTGGGTATAGGTACAGCACACGGCAGAGCAATAGCTGTTGCCATCGTCGTTAATCTGCCTGGAGCCTATGCACTGAATCCAGGCCACGTTACGGGGATGCTTCTTGTCGGAGGCACGCAGTATCTCACCCTCATACGGACCGGTGGCGCACATTATACGCTCGTAGTCCATGCTGGTTACTACGTTCTGCCTTCTGCGGTAGCCATATTGATCTGTAATCTGAGGCTCAAACGGTGAAATACCGGGGGCCAGCAGTATGGCACCCACATTTATCTCGATCTTCTCCTCAGTCTGAGAGAAATCAATGGCGTTATTCTGGCAAATGCCGGAGCAGATATCGCACTTCTTCTCCTTGAGGAAAAGGCAACTTTCATCGATATATGAGATAAGGGGAATTGCCTGGGAGTAGTATATGTGAACAGCTTTGTTATTGGATATCTCCTGATTGAATACGTCCGGGTACTTGACTGGGCAGTATTCCACACAGGAAGTACAACCCGTGCACTTATCCTCATTGATATATCTGGGCTTTTTGGTCAGCGAGACCGTAAAGTCTCCTGACTCCCCTTCTACGCGGTCAACATCCGTATAGGTGAGGACCTCAATGTTGTTCTGCCGGTCGACCTCGACCAGTTTCGGCGAGAGTATTCACATGGAGCAATCATTGGTGGGGAAGGTCTTATCCAGTTGAGCCATGTGCCCGCCAATGGCAGGTGAATTCTCAACCAGGTAAACCTTGAAACCCGCATCGGCAAGATCTAGTGAGGCCTGAATGCCGCTGATCCCGCCACCAACAACCATTACGTCTCCAATGTTACCGTCCGCCAAACCTTTGTAAAGCTGTTCTAATTGTTCTTTTTCCATTTGGCTCCATTCTTATCTTATCGATTTCTTATATACGCTTGAAGCGCTATCGACCCAATCGCTCAGGATGAGAATATACTGAAAGGCGATTTCCTTTCGCATAGCCAACGATCGCAATGTTCAATTCATTGGCAAGCGTAACGGCCCTGCCCGTGGGCGCCGTCCTCGAAACAACAACCGGAACCTGCATTCTGGCCGCTTTCTTCAGCATCTCGGACGAAATCCGTCCAGTGCTCATCAGTATGGTATCCTTGGTTGATATACCCATCATTAAACACTCTCCCTGTATCTTGTCCAAAGTGTTGTGCCGTCCTATATCCTCAGATACCACCACAATCTTCCTGGCTGTGCACAGCGCCGAGGCATGCACACCACCGCACAGCTTATACAGTTCCATCTCTTTTAAAAACTGCTTCATTAGCGATAGTATATCCGATGGTGTAACGACGAAATTCGAATCGATCGCTTTTGCTTCCATCTCAAAAGCCACCCCACCAGTACAACCAGATGTGAGTGTGCGCTTTGTAGGCAATTCAAACTCGGCATTCATAAGCCTTACGTCAACTTCCGCTTCATCATCACACGCCCGCATGCTGGCTACATCGGAAAGTGACGATATGACGCCCTCGTTGTAAAGAAAGCCCATAACAAGGTAATTCAGCTTGTTGGGCGTACACTGCACTGTAACCAGCTCCTGCTGATTTAAGAAGATGGAAAGCTCCATCTCCTCAGGCACGTTGGCAGACACAGTCTCCCACCCGGCATCCGAAAAGCGGTCACAGGGCACAGCTGGCACACAACCCTTAATCAGCATCGTTCCTTTTACTTTCGGTACCATCAACCTTTAACTTTCCTTCTCCAGTTTCATTCTAGCAACGCTTTCCATTATCTTCTTGAGTCCATATCTATTTGCCAGTGATTCCAGACCCAGCTCAAGCTCTCCCGCCTCCACTTCTGGTTCCACGTCCACTTCTTTTTCCTCATAGGTCAAAGCATCACAGCGGCACACCTGAACACACATTGGCTCTTCCAATGGCGGGTCATCCAGACACATATCACACTTTAGGGGCAGGCCAGAATCGGGCTCTTTGAAGTAATCCCTTTGCGGACAGGAGGCCCCGCAGAAGTTACACTCCTTGTATTCCTTTTCGTTAATGGTATAAACCTCTCTGCCATTACATTCGGCTGGAGTATAATAGCCGGCGCGTATAGGATAATACACGTCGTTGAATTCATCCATAATCACCGTGATCCTACCCCTGGCCGGATTGGTGCTGCTGTATTTCGGTATTGCGTGAAACGCCGAGCAGGCCACCTCACATGCACGGCAACCAATGCATTTATCAGGTTCTACCTTTATTATTTTAACCATTTTCTTTTCTGCAACATCGTTAACCATTAACTACCCCTTGCCTTTAATTCTTTTCTTTTTTAGAAGCCGAAACCTCTTCGGGAGTACCTTCATCATCTTTTAGGATGCCTCTTGCGATAAGGTCCTCGGCTACGAAATCCAATTTTAGTTCGGTAAGCTTCTGCTTGGTGGGAATAGCGTCTTCATTCCACCCCTTGAATTTGTAATATTCATCAAGCAGCTGCTTTTCTATCTCAGGCTCTCTATATTTCCAATGGTCTTCAGGTGGCTTCTCATCCTTTCGCCTCAGGCCCCTTCTGTTGTTGATGGCGCGAATAAGAGTCCTGCTTCTGCTGGCAATTTCCCACAATCTGTCCGTATCAATATCAAACCCGGTTGCCAGCGATATGAATTTTGGCAGATTATACATGTGATACGGAATCCTGCCGCCAAACTGGCCTCTAAACGACGACACATAGGCGCACAATCCAATAGTGTCATCAACGTAATGTCCGGTTTCATTCCAATCGGTAATGTTGACAGCCGCTTCAATAGACGGTTGAGTGCGTGGCTCCCACTCCATATACCATTTCTTAAACCTCTCAGGGGCTGCATCCCAACCTTTTACGAACTCTTCCCTCTTTTCTATATCAGGTATGGCATCCTGAGGATAGGCCCCCTCAATTTGGGTGATACACATCTTCTCACCGGTGGCATACATAAGGAAGAAAGGATAATTTAACCTTCCCAGCTTCAACGGCAGTTGCTCAAATTTCTTGGTGGTGTTATGATCGTATGCTTCTGCGCCGTTGCCAATCTGACGTGCTGCCCAGTAAACACCGTTAGCCAGGGCATCTCCAACACCTTCGCGGCGAACGATCTTTTCAACAAGGTAGAAAAATCTCTCCCCGGTGTCTTTGGGAAAGTCCGGCAGATCCTTATCGGTTAAAATACCCGCATCGTAAAGCTCACAAGCAAAGGCCAGCACCTGCGGTGTTGAGAATCCGTCCAATCCGTACTCTTGGGTAACGGCAATCATATCGTAATTAAAACGCAAATCTTTATAGGCCGCCATGGCATAGGTCAGTTTGCTGTAGCATTTATAGAAAAAGGTGCGCCGTCCCGGGTAGGCAATCGATGCGTGGCAATCCAGCGGGCAGTTATAGCAGGCGCTGTGCCGAATGAGATGGTCCGCAGTAACCTGCCCCCACTCCTCTGTCATTTCATCTTTCCAAAAATCTTTTCTCCGCTCACGCGCATTGCCCCAGGCAAAACTATTGGTGTGAAAAGTTTCGTTACTTTCGTGTGTCAAAACGTCCCCAGCATACTTGATCCTTTTATCATAGATTTCCTGATACATGCTGGTGCACATCGGGTGCAGCTGCTCAGGATAAGCAACGTAAACATCTTTAGTTCCACGAACAGCTATTGCCTTTAACTTTTTATCCCCCATGATATGGCCTACGCCGCGGGAGGCACTGGAGTTATAGTGCTCGATGGCGGCCATATAAACCCTGTTTTCACCGGCCAGGCCAATGGCGGCCACCTGGGCTTTGAGTTCGCTGAGCTCCTCTTTAATGATTTCTGCGGTTTCCAG
>DAOUZV010000187.1 GCA_030665485.1 Chloroflexota bacterium
AAATTGCGGTTGGCAGTTGATAGACAAACCTCGCCGTCCCCCAAAATGCCCTGATGCACGCCAACGCAGGCGGCGCACCCCGGCGGCATTATGGCAGCACCGGCGTCGATTAACGTCTGAATATACCCGGCAGCTATGGCATCACTTAACACTTTCTTAGATGCGGGAGCCACCAGCAACCGTGTGCCCAGATTACGTTTTTTACCCTCAAGGATGCCTGCTGCAACGGCAAAATCATCCAGCCTGCCGTTGGTGCAGGTGCCCATAAACACCTGCTGTATCTCGATATTTGCGAGGTCTCTTACCAGCGCAGTGTTATCTACAGTGTGAGGTTTGGAAACCGTAGGTTCTATAGTACCAGCATCTATTTCTATAACTCGCTCATATACAGCATCGGCGTCAGCAGCAATAGGCTTGTAGCTGTCACCACGCCCCTGACCTGCAAGATAATCGGCAGTTGTATTATCAGAGGCAAACAACCCCACCTTAGCACCGGCCTCCACCGCCATATTGGCAACGGTGAGGCGCCCGGACATGGGCATGGTGTCAACAGTCTCGCCGCTAAACTCCAGTGACTTATATGTAGCACCATCGGCACCGATCATGCCGATGAGATGAAGTATCAAATCTTTGGGATAAACGCCCTTGCTAAACTTGCTACTTACGATGATTTTGAACGTCTCCGGCACGCGGAACCACGTCTTGCCAAGCGCCATGGCCACTGCTATATCGGTCGAGCCCATGCCCGTTGCTACAGCAGCGAAAGCGCCCGCCGTCACCGTATGTGAATCGGCACCGACTACAATGTCGCCACAACCAGCGTACTCCTCAGCAACTATCTGGTGACAAATGCCCTCGCCCACCTCAGACAGTTGCGCACCCGTTCGATTTGAAAACTGACGCAGCAGTATATGATCATTGGAAAGCTGCTTATTGGGGCTGGGGGCGGCATGGTCCAAAAACAGAATCGACTTATCGGGGTTGGCGACTCCAGTAAAACCAGCCTCGTCGAACTGGCGCACCGCCAGCGGGCCGGTGCCGTCCTGCACAAATGCCACATCCACTTTGGCAATAACAATATCGCCTGATGTAGCATCCGTACCGGATTTATCGCCTAAGATTTTTTCAACTAAAGTCTTTCCCATAGCAAAAACCATTATAGCTTATCAGGGAACCATTTACGAGACAGTGCGATATGTAACTATACGGGCATACTGCCGTGTTTTTTGTGGGGGCGCGACTCGCACTTGGTTTTCAGCATATCCAAAGCAGCGATTATCCTCGACCGAGTTTCGCGCGGGTAGATGACCGCATCAACGTATCCGCGTGATGCAGCAATATAAGGATTGCAGAACAGCTCATTGTATTCGTTTACCTTCTCGCCAAGCTTAGCTTTGGGGTCAGCTGCTTCGTTTATCTCACGGCGGTGTATTATGGACGCAGCGCCCTCTCCACCCATCACCGCTATCTCAGCTGTTGGCCAGGCCAGTACGTAATCGGCACCAAGGTGCTTGCTGCACATCGCCAGATAGGCCCCACCATATGCTTTGCGAGTAATTAAAGTGACCTTGGGCACCGTTGCCTCAGAGTATGCATAGAGCAGTTTGGCACCGTGGCGGATGATGCCCATCCACTCCTGAGTGGTTCCCGGTAGGTATCCGGGAACATCCACCAGCGTCACCAGCGGAATATTGAACGCATCGCAGAACCTGATGAAGCGCGATGCCTTGTCTGAAGCGTTAACATCTAAGCATCCAGCAATGGCCTTGGGCTGATTGGCGATAATACCTACTGTTTGCCCATCCATGCGGCCGAAGCAAACTATCATGTTGGGCGCATAGTATTGCTGAGGCTCCAGTACGGTGCCATCATCAACTATCGACTTGATAACAGCCATCATGTCATATACTTGTCTGGCGTTGTCCGGGATGATTGAATCAAGTGCAGCGTCTGCGTGATTTGCGTCATCCTTGGTTGCAACCACCGGTGCAGCCTCTGCATTGCTCGAAGGCAGATATGAAAGCAGTTCTTTTATCTTATCGATAGCGGCAGCATCACTGTCGCAGGCAAAGTGAGCAACGCCACTCTTGGTGCTCTGCGCCATTGCTCCACCCAGGTCCTCGGCGGTAACCTCCTCGCCCGTAACCGAGCGCACCACATCGGGACCGGTGATGAACATATAGCTGCTGTTTTTCACCATGAACACCCAGTCCATCAGTGCCGGAGAGTATACGGCACCGCCGGCGGTGGGGCCCATTACCGCTGTAATCTGCGGAATAACGCCGGAGGCACACGTGTTGCGGTAGAATATGCCACCGTAGCCGGAAAGGGCATCAACCCCCTCCTGAATGCGCGCGCCGCCCGAATCGTTAAAGCCGACCACAGGAGCCTTGATGCTCATAGCAAGGTCCTGCACCTTCCATATCTTTCTGGCGTGCATCTCGCCCAGTGTTCCGCCCATGGAAGTAAAGTCCTGTGAGTAAGCACATACTTGACGGCCATTGACCAGACCATGACCGGTAACTACAC
>DAOUZV010000074.1 GCA_030665485.1 Chloroflexota bacterium
GTATTTCGGGAGAAATCACGGCTATATTCAATCAAATGAACGTACTTGCTGATCAAGCTAAATTGCCGGATCATAGTGATTGGATTAATAAATATCAAGGCTATGCGCAAGAACATCGCCACAGAATATCTGCACAGATAAATTCCGATGATGTTCCAATACATCCGCTCAGACTATGTAATGAGATAAAGAATTTCCTAGGTCGCGATGCAACGATAGTAGTTGACGGCGGAGATACCTACGTTTTCGGCAAGGCTGCCCTTGAGGCTTATTACCCAGGGCACTGGCTGGACGTGGGCCCGTTGTGGTGTATAGGCATAGGCGTGCCATTCGGGTTGGCCGCCAAGCTGGCAAGACCGGATGAACAGGTGCTCATCCTAAGCGGTGACGGCTCTTTCGGATTCGGCGTGTTCGAATACAATACAGCTCTTAGGCATAACATACCTATAGTATCTGTCGTTAATAATGATGGGGCCTGGGGAATGATCAAGCACGACCAGGAAGACTCTTTCGGCGAGCACAGGGTTACGGGTACGGAGCTTGGCATAACCCGCTACGATAAGATCGTTGAGGCACTCGGTGGCTACGGTGAGTATGTGGAAAAACCAGACCAGATACTGCCCGCGCTACAGAGGGCGTTTGCATCCGGGCTGCCGGCATGCATAAACGTAAAAGTGGACCCCGCCTCCACCAGTAAAGGTATATTTGCTGCTTTATAGTATAATTAGAAACCGGCTTTGGGGTGTTTGATGGTTAAATATTCTAGACTGTTGCTTCTAGTCGTTACACTATGTACCTTCCTCTCATTTGGTTTTAACGCACAATGCGGCTCCGGCAATAATGAGCCTGAGAACAACATCACTTTGGCTGAACTAACTGATGGCAGTGAGTATTGGAACAATTGGACAAATACTGCCGCTCTTAAAAATAAGGCAAAGGAACTGGCAAGGGTCAGCATACAATATCATGAGTACATTGAGAACGAATATGATTGCAACGATATGGCCATAGACATCTGGAATATGCTGGCAAAAGATGAGATTACATCAATCATAGTTATTGGAGATCTGGATGAGGATGGAGAGACTTTTGCCGATTGCAATCACGCCTGGCTTGCGATCCTGAACCAAACTTCAAACGATGTTGTTACCATATATGCGCTTGAGCCTACAAACGGTGAAATATACCCCTACACAGCTAAAGAAACCGATCCAAATAGAAAATATTTTGAGGGCTTTTTTTACGCCAAACCATCAGATATGCGTATCGATCTGGGCGACCGCTGGTAGAACAGGGGTGTAGCTTATGAAACTGGCAATTACAGGTAAAGGCGGCGTGGGCAAAACAACGCTTTCCAGCCTTCTGGCTAGGCTTTATGCAACTGAAGGGCGTAATGTAACCGCTATTGAGGCTAATCTGGATCAGAACCTGGCAATGGCGTTAGGATTTTCACCAGAGGAAGCGCAGAGTATAAAACCCATTGCCGAGCTGACGGATCTGATTGAGGAGCGAACCGGTGCCAAGCCAGGAACACAGGCTCCATTCTATAAGTTAAACCCCAAGGTGGACGATTTACCGGAACGTTTCTCGCTAACCAAGAACGGTGTAAGGTTACTACTTCTGGGAGCGGTGAAATCCGGCGGCAGCGGCTGTTTTTGCCCCGAAAGCGCCTTACTAAGGACACTTATGACACATTTGCTGCTGAGTAAAACCGATGTGCTTATAATGGATATGGACGCAGGAGTGGAGCATTTGAGCCGTGGCACCACCGAGTCCGTTGATGCATTTATAATCGTGGTGGAGCCAGGAAAGCGCAGTATACAAACGGCGGAAACAATTAGGAAGCTGGCTCAAGATCTTGGTATAAACAAAGCTTATATCGTTGGGAACAAGATTACTTCGGAACAGGACAGGCAGTTTATCATAAAAAACGCTACGAATTTCGAGGTTCTCGGATTCATTAATATCGACCCCAATGTGAGAGAGGCCGACCTTAAGGGAATAAGCGCTTTTGACAATGCACCTCAGGTTATAGATGAGATCAAGTCGATTAAAACCAGACTTGAGGAAATCAGCCAGGAGAAGAGTTAGTGGATAAAAAGACCATCAGGGACATTGAAGTCAAAGACAAAAGAGTCCTTGTTAGGGTTGACCTCAACGTTCCTATGGATGAGATAACAGGACAAATAACGGATGAAACACGCATAACTGCCATAATTCCTACAATTGAGTACCTTCTTGAAAAAAGGGCTAAGATCATCCTATGTTCGCATCTGGGGCGCCCCAAAGGCAACGTGGTCGAGTCGATGAGGCTTGCACCCGTGGCCAAACGTTTATCAGAAATCTTAGGGCTACCGGTTAAAACTACCGATGACTGCGTTGGACCTCAGGTTGAGGAAGCTGTAAGCCAAATGTCACCTGGCGACATAATGCTACTGGAAAATCTCAGATTCCACGCCGGAGAAGAAAAAAACGATTCTGCGTTTGCCAAGAGACTGGCCGATTTGGCCGATTTATTTGTTAATGATGCGTTCGGGGTAGCACATCGGGCGCACGCATCCACCGTTGGAGTTACTAAACATATACCCGCTGTTGGTGGCTTGCTTATCGAAAAAGAAATTGAGATGCTGCACAAAGCTTTGGATGTGCCTGAAAGACCTCTTACCACAATCGTTGGTGGAGCCAAGGTAAGCGATAAAATTATACTGATAGATCATATGCTTAACAAGGTTGACAACCTGCTTGTCGGCGGCGGTATGGTATCGACTTTCCTAAAAGCTCTAGGTTATGAAATCGGCAATTCACTGGTAGAGCCTGACAAAATCGAGCTGGCCAAAAAACTTATGCAAAAGGCAAAAGAAAACAAAACAAATCTGGTTTTACCCGCTGACCTGATTGTGGCTGATAAATTTGATAAATACGCATCAATAGCAATTGTGCCCGTTAAAAGAATACCCAAGGCAAGAATTATTATGGATATAGGCCCGAAAACAGTGGACGCGTTTTCCAGAATAATAAATAATAGTAAAACCATACTCTGGAATGGTCCGATGGGCGTTTTTGAATACTCTAAATTCAGTAAAGGAACCAAGGATATCGCCAATCTACTGGCAGATATGGACGCGATAACCATCATAGGTGGTGGCTCGACATCTGAGGCAGTTGACTCATGGGGACTGGCCAGTAAGATGGTGCATGTTTCAACCGGCGGAGGGGCCTCGCTCAAACTGCTTGAAGGGAGCCCTTTGCCCGGCTTTGAAGCTCTATTGGACAAAGAATAGAAATTTACAAAACTTGTCAATGCTGCTAAACTTCCACCAAACGCAAAGGAATCATCGAACATGATCAATCTAGAAGAAATACAGAAGCTATCCAAAAGCACACCTTCAAAGATAGTGATGCTTGTGCTTGACGGCCTTGGTGGATTGCCTCATCCAGATACTGGTAAAACCGAGCTTGAGACCGCAAACACTCCCAATATGGATAAGCTGGCCAGCCAGTCCATATGTGGCTTGAGCCACCCTATTAGCCCGGGTATAACTCCCGGCAGCGGGCCAGCGCACTTGGCGCTGTTTGGATATGATCCGATCAAGTATACCATCGGGCGCGGCGTGCTGGAATCGCTCGGAATAGACTTTGACCTTAAGAAGGATGACGTAGCCGTTCGCGCCAACTTCTGTACAGTAGATAGCAGCGGCGTAGTGACCGATCGCAGGGCAGGGCGCATCCCCACTACAGAAAGCTCCAAGCTCTGTGAAGCTTTAAACGAAATCAAACTGAGTGGGGTTGATCTAAGTGTTGTTTCGGTAAGCGAGCACCGCTTCGTTGTAGTATTCCACGGGGATGGGCTTGGCGCCGGGTTGAATGATACAGACCCGCAGCAGGAGGGATTGGCTCCGCTGAAGGTAGTTGGATCATTAAAAGAAAATAAAAAGACCGCCGCGCTGGCAAACGAGTTTGTTGAAAAGGCCAAGGATGTACTTTCTAATTCTCATCCGGCAAACATGCTGCTTTTGCGCGGTTTTTCCAAACTGCCAGATATACCAGAATTCGGTGAGTTGTTCAAGCTAGGGTCGGCCGCCATCGCCTGCTATCCAATGTATCTGGGATTATCCAAAGCAGTGGGTATGAAAACATTCAAATGCATCTCTGTTGAAGACGAGCTCTCTACACTGGACAAGTTGTATGAGGACTATGATTTCTTCTACATCCACATCAAAAAAACGGATACCCACGGTGAGGACGGCAGCTTTGGAACAAAGGTTAAGGAAATAGAGAAGGTTGATGCCTTGCTGCCTAAACTAACAGGGCTAAAACCAGACGTTATAGTGATAACCGGTGATCACTCAACGCCGGCAGCGCTAAGCGGGCATAGTTGGCACCCCATCCCGCTACTCATATATTCACAGTGGTGCCGCAAGGACAACGTCCATTCATTTGGAGAGACAGATTGTGCATCGGGCTCACTGGGCAATTTACCTGCAGTTGAAATCATGCCGCTTGCTATGGCAAATGCGCTTAAATTAAATAAATACGGGGCTTGAGGTAAAAATATATATGCGAACACCGATTATTGCCGGAAACTGGAAGATGAACAAAACCGCAGATGAGGCGGTAACCTTGGTAAGAGATCTACTGAAGCTGGACGACATAAACGGTGTTGAGAAGGTGCTGTGTCCGCCATTCATCTCGCTGACATCAGTTAAAGCACTTATCGATAATACAAGAATTAAGCTTGGCGCTCAGAACATGTATTATGAAGAAAAGGGCGCCTATACAGGTGAAATAGCACCTACCATGCTCAAGGAGCTATGCGAATACGTAATACTGGGCCACTCAGAACGCAGAGGATATTTCGGCGAAACAGATGAGATAGTAAATAAAAAAATTCATGCCGCTCTTAAGTATGGCCTTAAGATCATGATCTGTGTTGGCGAAGTGCTAGAGGAGAGAGAGTCTGGTAAAACTGAGGCTGTGATTACCAGACAGGTTAATGGTGCACTAGTCGACGTAGATCTAACAGACGACATCGTGATTGCATACGAACCAATCTGGGCCATCGGAACCGGCAAAGCTGCCTCGGGCGAAATAGCCAACGAAACCTGCGGCCTCATTCGTTCGACTGTAGCTCAACTATACGATAGTGCCCGGGCTGGGGCTATCCGCATTCAATACGGCGGTAGCGTCAACAGCGCCAATATAGCCGAGTTCATAGCACAGCCCGATATTGATGGGGCGCTAGTAGGTGGCGCCAGCCTCAAAGCCGATGACTTCATCGGCATCGTTGAGCAAACCGCAAGGATAAAAAACACTTAAAATGGGTTCGCTCGTTGCTATTGTAGGTCCCACCGCTGTTGGTAAAAGCAATCTGGCCTTGCATCTAGCTCAGTCATTCAACGGTGAGATAGTAAGTTCCGACAGCTGCCAAGTTTACCGGTTCATGGATATCGGCACTGCAAAGCCTTCCGATGATGAAAAAAATATTGTTCCACATCATCTGATTGATGTCATCGAACCGGACGAGCCTTTCGATCTTGCCACATACCAGAAAATGACATATCGGGCCATTGATGATATACATAGCCGGGGTAAGCTGGCCATCCTGGTGGGAGGCAGCGGACTGTACGTTCGTGCGGTGCTTGGCGGCTACAGAATACCTGAAGCCCCGCCTGACTACGAACTGAGACAGAAGCTGGAAGAAAAGGCCAAAACCGATGGAGTCGATGTGCTTATCGATGAACTGCAAAAGGCCGATCCAGCCGCAGTACAAAGTATCGATCCCAAAAACATCCGCCGCGTAATAAGGGCAATAGAGGTTTATCGAATTACGGGAAAGCCTTATTCCGAACTGACTAAAGCTGAGCCACCCAAATACGATATTCTGACTATCGGACTGACCATCGATAGAGACAAGCTGTACAAAAAGATTGACGACAGAGTGGACAGTATGATAGAAATGGGACTCGTGGACGAAGTAAAAAGATTGGTTGACAAGGGATACTCATATGACTTGACCTCGTTGTGCAGCTTAGGATATAAGCAAATTGGCGAGTACTTGAGGGGCGAGACCACTTTAAATGAAGCTGTAGATAAGTTAAAATATGAAACACACCGCTTGGCGCGCCACTAATACG
>DAOUZV010000037.1 GCA_030665485.1 Chloroflexota bacterium
GCTGCCGTAATCCCGTCATCGTTATAGCTGTCTTTGTACAAAAACGGAACGTAGATACCGCGAACCTGCGCCAGCTTTTTGAGCAGGTCGATTTTCCCGCTAGGCGAACTCGATTTCTTATGCTGGCGAATCACATCAACAAGCTCGGTCACGACTTTCTCACCATCTCCGATAACAAACGCGTCTATGAAATCGGTTATAGGTTCCGGATTGAGAGCACATACTCCACCGGCTATTACCAGTGGATGCGATTCATCCCGATCAGACGCCAGTACCGGAATATGCGCCAGATCAAGCATATTGAGCACGTTGGTATAGGTGAGCTCATGGCTCAGCGAAAAACCGATTACGTCAAAATCCTTTAGCGGGTGCTTCGTCTCCAGCGAGTAAAGGGGGATGCTCCCCTTGCGCATCTCGGCTTCCATGTCCACCCAGGGAGCGAAAACGCGTTCGGCCAAAGCGTTGCGACGGCCATTTAAAATATCGTAAAGAATGGCCAGCCCCAGGTTGGACATGCCAATCTCATACGTGTCCGGGAAGGCTAGCGCTATCTTGATGTCAACCGCGTCCCAATCCTTGACAATGCTGTTCCACTCGCCGCCCGTATAGCGCGCCGGTTTGGCCACTTTGTGTAGAATACCTTCCAACTCGACCACAGTACCACCTAAAAGCAATTTAAAAGTATTATAGCTCTAATCTTATTTGCAGAGCAAACTATGTTGACTTTTATAAGCCATTAGTTATAGGCTTGTTTTTGAGATGAGCGGAACGATCGGTTTAGATGACAAACAAACAGACAAGATAGAAGATCATGCGCAGGAAGAGGCCGAGTATACCAAAACACTGCATAAAAAATACCTGGGCATCAGAAAGCGATACTGGATCATTGGACTGCTCGTGCTTGCAGTGGTCATAACCATAATTCTTGTCGTCTATCGGAATACCCTCGCGAAACCCGAGAATTTTTCCTCTTACGGCCCTCCGGGGCTTTTCCTCTTCTGCCTGGCAAGCAACGCCACCGTTATACTGCCAGTCGGCGCCGTTTTCGCAGTAATATTGGCTCCAGAGGTATTCGGTATTACACCGGTGGTTGCCTCACTCATCGGAGCATCGGCGGCCGCTATCGGCGAGTTGTCTGGATACATGGCAGGGTACGGCGGTCAGGCCGCCATCAAGAAACGCGGATTCTACCATAAAATCGAGCATTGGATGGAGCGCCGAGGTTTCATCACCATCATCATCTTCTCCGTTTTCGCACTGGCCTTTGACGCTGCAGGACTTGCCGCCGGGGCATTCCGCTACCCTGTGTGGCGCTTCATGATAGCCTGCTGGATAGGTCGCGTCATCCTTTACATCGGCATGTCATATCTAGCGAAATGGGGCTTTTCTATCACGGATGACGACTGGATCATCTGGATCCTTATAGGCGTTGTCGCATTCGCAATAGCGGCCTTTGTGATAATAAAGCAGCTAAAAGAGAGGAAACGGGAAAAAGCGGAAAATGGAAACAGCCAGTGAGCCGACGGAGGTTATAAGAAAACCTCTAACCAGAAAAAGAAAAATCATACATATCTCGTTTCTCGTAGCCTCCATTGCCATAACTATTCTCTTTTTGGTCTATCTCCAGGGCAGGCTCAAGCACCTCACCCAAACTTATGAAAACTACGGCTATTTAGGTATTTTTCTGATGGGCCTTATCGGCAGTTCCGCCCCCATTTGGCCTCTGCCCGGTTATCTTGCGGCATTCATCGCCGGAGGGCTGGGCTGGAACCCGTTTTGGATTGCGCTGGCTGTCGGCGTAGGCGAGTCTATGGGTGAATGGGTTGGATACGTAGGCGGATTCGGTACACAGATAGCTGTGGAAAAACTGAATTTCTATACACGAATAGAGGCCTGGATGAAACGCCGCGGCTCAATAGTCATATTTCTTGCTTCCGCAATCCCTAACCACTTCATAAAGGCAGTTGGCGCCGCCGCCGGAGCATTGCGCTACCCAGCATGGAAGTATTACCTCATAACCTTCGGCGGCAAATTTGTAAAATCGCTGGTGGCGGCACTTATCGGCGGCCTGCTCTTCCCCTACTTCGAGCCACTGCTTGAAGGCGAATACTCTCTATGGATAATCCTTTTAGCCGGAATCGGTTTTGCGGTAGTGGCCGGCAGCCTTTTCTACTTCCTCTACTACCGCAAAAACAAGGCTAAATATCGCAACTCAACCACTACAGATGAACTTTGATTTTTGATGCGGCCTGTGCTAAAATTCAATTGGTAAACAACGATTTTTTATTGCCGAGCGCGCTTGGCAAGAACCTTTCAAGCGATAAATAGGCATCATCTTTGTCATAAATTTATTCTAACAATCAAAGGTCTTGTTTAGGCGTACTTTTAGGTACGCTTTTTGTTTGCTAGGAAGAGGGTGGATTATGTCAAGAAGAGACTCATCGCACACGATACTAATGGTCACTGCAGGACTTATCATCGGGCTGGTTATAGCCACCCTGCTCATAGTGCCACTGCAGCTTCATAACATTTCCGGCCCCTGGGATATCGTCGTCCCCTCTATTATCTGTTTCGTTTTAGGAGTATCAGGGATAGTAATTATGCTGATGCGCGGCAGAGAGATATTGCAAACTCTATCATCATACTTGCCCAATGGCAACGGGGTTGTTCAAAAGAAAGAGTTTCGGGGCGGCAAGCATATAATACTGGACACCAGCGCCATCATCGACGGACGCATCGCCGATATAAGCCAGACCGGCTTCGTGCAGGGGTCTCTGGTCATACCAAGGTTCGTGCTCGACGAATTGCGCCATATCGCGGATTCAGCCGATGCGCTCAGGCGAAACCGCGGGCGCAGAGGGCTTGAGATGCTATCGAGGCTGCAGAAGGATTCGGATATACCCATCGAGATATCTGATGTGGACTTCGAGGACATGCAGGAGGTAGACGCCAAGCTGGTGCAACTGGGCATAATCCTGCGCTGCCCTATACTTACCAATGACTTCAATTTGAACCGTGTGGCAGAGCTTCAGGGAGTGCAGGTGCTCAATATAAACGAGCTGGCCAACGCCATAAAGCCGGTGGTGCTCCCCGGCGAGGAGCTCAAGGTGCACGTAATTCAGGAGGGTCGCGAGCCCAGCCAGGGAGTGGGGTTCCTTGACGACGGTACTATGATTGTAGTGGAGGGTGGAAGGCGGTACATAAACAACCGCTTGAGTGTTATTGTGGCCAGGGTGTTGCAAACAGCCGCCGGGCGCATGATCTTCGCCAACCTCAAACCGGGCAAGGAATAGTGCATGAAACATAAAACGGGTGTCATCATCGCCGCCGCGGGCGTCAGCGGCAGGATGGGTCATTTAGATAAGATATTCGTTCAAATCGGCAGAAAACCTCTGCTGTACCACGTTTTAAATGCTTTCCAACAATGCTCTTTCGTAGATCAAATCGTATTGGTCCTAAGCGATGGTAATCTGAAGCGTGGCAGGTCTCTGATTAAACGATACGGCTTCAGCAAGGTAAGCGATGTCTGTGCCGGTGGATCAAGACGGCAGGACTCTGTAAAACAGGGGTTGGATCGACTACTTGACTGTGACTTGGTGATAATCCACGACGGCGCCCGGCCAATGGTCACCCCAGAACTGATCGAACAGGGGTTTGATATTGCCCAAAAACATGGTACCGCCGTTGCAGCCGTTCCCGCAACCAGCACAATGAAACTTGCAGATAGCGGTGATTATGTGGTAAAAACACTTGAACGGGATAACTTATGGGAAATACAAACACCCCAGGTTTTCCGGTGTGATATAATAGCTCAAGCTTATAAAGATATAAGCGATGACGTGACCGACGATGCAACATTGGCAGAGCGCACAGGACAAAAGGTCAAGCTCTACTTGGCATCATATGATAATATAAAAGTAACAACCTTAGAAGATCTTTACTTAGCGAGGCTAATTTTAAAAACTCGGGGCAAATAGTGCGAGTTGGTATTGGCTACGATGTTCATCCGCTAACGGAGGGTAGCCCCCTTATCTTGGGCGGAATTGAAATAAAGTACAACAGAATTCTTGTCGGCTGGAGCGATGCCGACGTTCTGCTGCACTCCATCATGGATGCTCTTTTAGGAGCATCTGGTCTTTCCGATATCGGCACTCACTTTCCCCCGTCTGATCACAAGTATAAAAACGCGCCCAGTATTGTGCTTTTGCAGAAAGTGAAAGCGATGCTACAGAAGGATAACTGGAGTATAGTCAATATCGATTCGACGATAGTTGCCGAGGAGCCGAAACTAGCTCCATATATAGATCAGATGAAACAGACTATAAGCAAGCATCTGGATATAGATAAATCGCAGATCGGAATAAAAGCGACCACAACCGAGGGGCTGGGATTTACCGGGCAAGGTAAGGGCATCGCCGCCTACGCCGTTGCCCTTATAGATAATAAGAAGTAATGATAAAAATATATAACTCGCTTACACAGCAAAAGGAAGACTTTACGCCGTCCGATCCGGTAAAAATGTACGTCTGCGGCGTGACCACCTACAGCGACTGCCACATCGGACACGCTATGAGCTACATCGTTTTCGATTCCGTCCGGCGCTATCTGGAGTTCCGCGGTTACAATGTGAAGCACGTACAGAATTTTACCGACATCGACGACAAAATCATCGCCAGCGCCAACCGTCTCGGTATTCCAGCTAAGGAACTGGCAGACGGACTCATAAACAGCTTCTTTGCGGATATAGACGCCCTCAATATACAGCGCGCCCATATCTACCCCAAGGTAACCGAGGAAATACAGGATATCATCAAGATCGTAGAAGGACTAATCGAAAAGGGATACGCCTACCAGGCGGGAGGCGACGTATACTTCAGGGTCAAATCCTTCCCCGGCTACGGCAAACTGTCTCACAGAAACTTGGATGACATGGTGGCCGGAGATCAGGGACATCATTTGGAGAATAAAGAACATCCCATGGATTTCGCGCTATGGAAATCGGCCAAACCGGGCGAGCCCGAGTGGGACAGCCCATGGGGCAAGGGCAGACCGGGATGGCATATAGAGTGTTCTGCCATGTCGCTCAAATATCTGGGCGAAACTTTGGATATTCACGGCGGCGGGCATGACCTAGTGTTCCCGCATCACGAAAACGAGATCGCACAATCTGAGGCCTATACCGGCAAGGAGCCGTTTGCCCGCCATTGGATGCATAACGGCCTGTTGCAACTGGGCCAGGAAAAAATGAGCAAATCCATTGGAAATTTAATAACTATAAAGGAGGCGCTAAAAAAATTCGGTCCTGATGCATTGAGACTTTTCGTCCTCAGCTCCCACTATCGCAGCCCCATAACCTACACAGAGGAAAATGTGGCTGCCATGAGTAAAGGCGTTCAGAGACTGCGCCAGGCAGCGTTTAGCGATGATAACGCAACTGACAATGGTAACGCCGTCGACGGTGAGCCGTTTGAAAATAGATTTATTGAGGCCATGGACGACGACTTCAACACCGCGCAGGCGGTGGCAGTTATTTTCGATCTGGCAAGGGAGATAAACCGGGGACAAGAAGCAAAAATGCAGGTTAACAAGGTAAAAGAGACACTGGTAAAGCTTGCCGGTGTGCTGGGGCTTACCCTCAAGAAGCAGGAGCAGATTCCGCTCGATTCGGTATCGTTCATCGAGCTTCTCATAGAAACGCGCAACAACCTAAGACATGCCAAGCAATGGGAACTGGCGGACAGCGTTCGAGACGGACTGCAAAAGCTTGGCATAATCCTCGAAGATAAGCCCTCCGGTACCACATGGCAAGCTTAAAGCACTCTCCCTTACTCTTGTTGACTAAAGCCAATTGAAACGTTAGTATTGAGGGCTATATAAATAGCTATATATTTTATTACTAACTGAATATTGGAGATCAAAAGAAATGTCAATTAACATGATTAGAAAGCGAGGCAGAAATGGCTTACGCAGTATATATAGGTATTCCGTTAGCTCTAATTGCAGGTGCATTGCTCGGGTGGTACATTCTTCCACAACTGCTGGCACAACGTAAAACTCGCGCGGCCAAGGATGAGGCAGAAAGAATAATCAAAGAAGCCCAAACCGAACAAAAGAAGCTGATGATTGAAGCAAAAGAGCAGTCGATCAAGGTAAGAGCCGAGGTCGACCAAGAAAACAGGGGACGCAGGCAGGAATTACTGCGTCTGGAAAAACGCATCTCCCAGAAAGAGGAGAATCTGGAGCGCAGAACCGATACCATCGACCAGCGCGATAACAACCTTAAGAAGAAGGAAAGCGAAAACGAGGTCACCAGAAACAAGCTGGAAGAACTCAGGCATCAGCAGCTTGAGAAGCTGGAAAAGGTTGCCGATTTATCCAAGGATGCGGCCAAAGACCTGCTGCTTGAGATGGTGGAGGTAGAGGCCCGCGACGACGTCAGCCGCCGTATCTATGAGACTGAATCCAGGCTCAAGATGGAGGCCGACCAGCGAGCCAGGGAGCTGGTAGCAACTGCAGCGCACAGGCTTGCCGCCGACGTCGTTTCAGAATCAACCGTAACCGCCATACCCCTTCCATCTGATGAGATGAAGGGAAGGCTCATCGGCCGTGAGGGCCGTAACATCAGAGCGCTTGAAGCCGCCACCGGCGTTGATCTAATAATAGACGACACTCCAGAAGTGGTAACCATCTCCAGCTTCGATCCAGTCCGCCGTGAAATTGCTAAAGTAGCCCTTCAAAAACTGATCGTAGACGGCCGCATTCACCCTGGACGCATCGAGGAGATAGCCAACAAAGCCAAGAGTGATGTGGAAGCCACCATCTACAGCGAGGGCGAACAGGCAGCCTACAAAGTGGGCATGAGCGGGCTCAACCCGGAACTTATCAAGATACTGGGCCGCCTGAAGTATCGTTTCAGCTACGGACAAAATGTGCTAGCACACAGCGTCGAGGTAGCTCATCTTGCCGGAATGCTGGCCGCCGAGCTGGGTGCCGACGTCAACATAGCCAAGGCGGGCGGACTGCTGCACGACTTAGGTAAAGCGGTCGACCACGAGGTGGAGGGCACCCACGCCGCCATCGGTGCAGATATAGCCAAACGCCTGGGCAGATCGCCGCAGGTGGTTCACGCCATAGCCGATCATCACAACGACGAGGGCAGTATCGACCTCTACGGCCTGATAGTGTCCACCGCCGATGCCATATCCTGCGCCAGGCCCGGCGCCAGACGAGAGTCAATGGATCGCTACATCAAACGGTTGGAGGCGCTGGAAAGCGTGGCCAACAGCTTTGATGGCGTAGAGAAATCGTTCGCCATCCAGGCAGGACGCGAGGTAAGAATATTGGTTAAACCGGATGAGATAGACGACCTGGGATCGCTCAGGCTGGCCCGCGACATCGTAAAGAAGATCGAGGAAAGCCTGGAATACCCGGGGCAGATCAAGGTCACGCTGATAAGAGAAACGCGAGCTGTAGACTTCGCCAAATAGGTGCATTAGAAAGGCACTAGATTGAAGATATTAGTAGTTGGAGATGTGGTGGGCAAGCCGGGCAGAGAAGCTGCGCAGGAGCTTGTGCCGGAGATTCGCAAACAATATGAAATCGATATGGTCATCGTCAACGGCGAAAACGCCGCCGGTGGCATCGGCATAACTCAGTCAACATCCGAAGCTATGCTTGATTCTGAAGTGGATGTCATTACCACCGGCAACCACGTGTGGCGCCGCAAAGAGGTAATACCGTATTTGGACGGCGATGCTCCCATCATACGCCCACTTAACTACCCGCCGGGGCTTGCCGGGCGCGGATATATAATAATCGGTCCGGTCATGGTCGTAAACCTGGTAGGACGAACCTTCATGCACAATTACGATTGCCCGTTCCGCGCCATGGATAAGCTGCTGCAGGAACTTGCCCAAAGGCCAAAAATCACCATAGTAGATTTTCATGCCGAGGCAACGTCCGAGAAAGTTGCCATGGGATGGCATCTGGACGGGCGGGTAACCGCCGTTGTGGGCACACACACCCATGTGGGAACGGTGGACACCAGAGTGCTTCCCAACGGCACCGCCTACATAACCGATATAGGAATGGTGGGACCGATGGATTCGGTAATCGGTGCCAATAAAGAAGCGGCGCTGTCATCGTTTTTAACGGCGATGCCGTTCAACTTATCGGTGGGCAGAGGAGATGTAATTTTCAACTCGGTCCTGCTCGAGGTGTCAGAGGATACGGGCCTAGCCACCTCGATCATCCGTATCGACAAAGAAATCAAAATGTAATGAAAGCCGATTTACACCTGCACACCACCGCATCTGACGGCAGCCTGACGCCGTCGGAGTTGATTACGCGTGCCGTCGAGCTGAACTTAGAAGTCATCGCCATTACAGACCACGATTCCGTTGAAGGTGTCCCCGCCGCTGCCGAGGTGTCCCGCAACTATCCGCAGCTTACCCTCATACCCGGCGTGGAGATTAGTACCGACATTCCCAACAACGAGATTCACGTACTCGGCTATTTCATGGATTGTAGCGATAGAAAGCTGAACGATGAACTCAGCAGGCTGCGTATATCAAGGCAAACCCGCGCCGAAAAGATGGCGCAAAAGCTTAAAACACTTGGGTTACCCATTGATTACGAGCACGTGCTGGCGTTGGCGGGCGACGGTTCGGTAGGGCGGCCCCATATCGCCAAGGTCATGCTGGAAAACGGCTATATAAGCGAGTTCCGTGAGGCGTTCGACAACTATATAGGCAGAAACGGCCCCGCTTATGTGGAAAGGGAGAAAATGCTCCCCGAAGAGGCGGTTGCGCTGGTGGCCAACGCGGGCGGACTTCCCGTGCTGGCGCACCCCGCAGACATCGACGGCATAGAGGAACTGCTGCCGCTTTATATAGAAAACGGCCTTATCGGTCTGGAAACTTACTACCACTGGTATAATCAGCAAACCATCAAACGTCTGGCCAATCTCGCAGACAAATACAATCTCATCACCACCGGCGGCAGTGATTACCACAACGACAACGGCGATGCCGGAGGCCCGCTGGGAAGCGTTGATATTCCGCGTAAGTCAATAGAAAAATTACTGTCCCTGGCCAGAGAGAAAGGACTTATATCATGATCTTAGGATCTAAAGAAATACAGGAAATAATCCCACACCGCTGGCCTTTTTTACTGGTGGATAAAATTGTCGAGCTTGAGGCTGGCGTTAAAGCCGTGGGCTTGAAGAACTTCACCTCAACCGAGTTTTACTTCCCCGGCCACTTCCCGGACTTCCCCGTGGTACCAGGAGTGCTTCTAGCTGAGGCGCTGGCGCAGGTGGGCGCCGTGGCCCTTTTAAGCGTGCCCGGGAACAAGGGCAAGATCGCCTTTTTCGCCGGTATGGACAGGTTCCGCTTCCGCAAGCCGGTGTTTCCCGGAGATACGGTAACGCTTGAGGTAACGCTGGATAAGCTGCGCGGCAGCATCGGCAAGGGCACCGCAAAAGCAACGGTGGATGACAAAGTTGTGGCCAACGGCGAACTCATGTTCGCAATCCAGAGGGGCGAGTAGCAAAGCATAAAAAAGTGTTAGCCCAAGTACTATGTGATTCATTTTTACTGGCGGATGTGACAAAATACTTGAACGGCGAAAGTGACGTCAAAAAGCCTTCATTGAAAGAACATGATACGAGGCTGTTTGCGCCTGAAGTAATAGCCGAAAGCCAGCCCCACCAACAAGCCACCCAGGTGTGCCTGCCAGGCAATCCCACGGAAAAGGAAGCCAATAAGGAAGCTGAACATCACCACCGCCCACAGCGGTAGCGGCCGCGGTATAAATAAA
>DAOUZV010000130.1 GCA_030665485.1 Chloroflexota bacterium
CCTGAAGCACGGCGTTACACCCGGGATTATGTTCATGGTCATACCGCCGGAGGCAACGGCACCGCCGTAAATCCACGGTACCTTGTGCTTTTGGGATACATCATTTATGAGCAATCTCGTTTCGAAATTGTCGGAGCCGTCCACTATCAGATCGGCGCTCTTTATCAGGCTTTCGGCGTTCGCGTAGTTTACATCGGCAACCACACCCTCGATTTCGACGGTTGAGTTTATCTTCTCCAGATGGCGCTGCGCCGCAACCGCCTTGGGCAACTGCTCTTTTATATCGTCCTCATCGAAGAGAAACTGCCGCTGCAGGTTGTGATACTCGATGAAATCACGGTCAACGATTCTTACCTTGCCCACACCGGCGCGAACCAGCGCGTTGGCGCTAACCGTTCCCAGCGCTCCGCAACCGACGATAACCACGAAGCTATCTGCAAGCCTCTGCTGCCCCTTGATGCCTATCTGGGGGAATATGGTTTGTCTTGAGTACCTGTCGATCATGCTTTATCTGAACCGCCCCTGTTAAATTTGCTCTTGATCCAGCCCCAAAACGATTTCGTTAGATCGATGTTATGTACACAGTCTTCGCCGCAACCGGCGCAATCGTCGCTGCAATAGTCCATTCTGATAACTGGTTGTGTGATCTTTTTAGGTTCCTTATTATCCATCGTTTCTTTGTCCATTTTTTGATACCTACTTATATTAAACCGGGCTCAAAAAAGCCTCTTCGAACGCCTCGACATTTGGCTTTACCGTAGTCGCGTGCACCACATCCGAGACTATGTCCTGGGTCCTCGGCCCCGCACCCGTGATCACTGCCACGGTAGTCTGGTCTTTTGATATCTTGCCGGACTCAGCCAGCTTTTTGAGCACCGCGATAACCACCCCGCCCGTTGCTTCGGCAAAAATGCCCTCGGTTTGAGCCAGCAGTTTTATGCCATCGATCGTCTCCTCATCGGACACGGCGCATGCCCCGCCGCCCGATTGACGGGCGACCAGCAGTGCGTAGTATCCATCCGTCGGGCTGCCGATGGCGATTGACTTGGCAATAGTGTTCGGCGTTACCGGATGCACATGCAAACTTCCTGCCTCATAGGCGTTTACTATAGGCGAACTGCCTGCCGCCTGACTGAGATACATATGCGTGTTTACCGGCTCTATCAGCTTGAGCATGGCCATCTCGTCCAGTCCCTTCCAGATTCGGGTAAACATGAGCCCCGAACCGGCGGGCGCTATGACACAGTCGGGGGAGCGCCAGCCAAGCTGCTCCGCAATCTCGTGGCCCAGCGTTTTGCTGCCCTCGGCGTAATACGGCCTGAGATTGATATTTATAAATCCCCAGTTGTATTTCTGCACAAGGTTGATGCACAGACGGTTGACATCATCATAGCTGCCGTCAACGGTTACCAGTGTAGGATTGTGAATTGCCGCGCCCACCAGCTTGCCCGGACCCACATCTGCAGGTACGAAGACGTATGCCTTCATGTTAGCCTTAGCGGCATGGGCGGCAACGCTGGCAGCAAGGTTGCCCGTTGATGCGCAGGCAACCGTGTCGAATCCAAACTCACGCGCTTTGGTTACGGCCACAGATACTGCCCTGTCTTTAAACGAATACGTAGGATTGAGGCAATCGTTCTTTATATAGAGCTGATTAAGTCCCAGTTCCCCCCCCAGATTATCGGCCTTTATCAGCGGTGTATAGCCGGTGCCTATATCAACCTCATCGCCGTTGGTCGGCATCATATCCCGATAGCGCCATATAGAAAGCGGCCCTTCTTTTAGCTTGTCCCTGGTTACCGATTTGGCCATCGCCTTATAGTCGTAGCTAACCTCAACCGGGCTTAAGCAGAAGTCACACATGTTGCGTGGCTCAAGAGGATACTCCTGTCCACATTTCCGGCAACGTAATGCTCTTGCGTATGACATACTACCCCTCCTCTAGGCTTTAGCCAGTGCCTGTTTTAAGTCGTCAATCAAATCATCGGCGTTTTCAAGGCCAATTGATAATCGAATCAGTTCATCTGTGATTCCCACCGTTTGCCTGTAATCAAGCGGCATCGATGCGTGGCTCATCGTGCCCGGGTGTTCCACCAGTGATGCGGCGCCACCCAGCGATTCCGCCAGTGCAAACAGCTCGAACCCCCTGAGAACATCCTCCACGTTCGATCTCTCCTTCAGTATAAAAGAAATCATGCCGCCGAATCCGCTCATCTGCTTTGCTGCGATTTCGTGGCCGGGATGGTTTTTTAGCCCCGGATAAAACACTTTTTCCACAGCGGGATGTTCGACTAAATAACTTGCGACTATCGATGCGTTTTGCTGATGACGCTCCATTCTTACGGCAAGCGTTTCGATGCCGCGCAGCACCAGCCAGCTGTCGAAAGGCGATGCACAGGTGCCCATCCCGTTCTGCAAAAAGTGAACCTTCTCCGAAAGCGTATCGGTTGTAGTTACCACGGCACCGCTCACTACATCGCAGTGCCCGTTCAGGTATTTGGTTGTGGAGTGAACAACTAGGTCCATACCCAAATCGATCGGTTTTTGCAGATACGGGCTGGCGAAAGTATTGTCGATGACCCCCAGCAGGTTTTTGCTGCGTGCGATCCCGGCCACCATCTCGATATCCACGATATTGAGCAGCGGATTGGATGGAGTCTCTATCCATACCATCTTCGTATTGGGCCTTATGGCCTCCTCGATACGCTGTCTGTTATTCATCCTTACAAATGAAAACTCTACACCGAATTTGGTCATAACATCGGCAAACAGCCTGTAGGTTCCGCCATAGACGTCGTCGCCGCAAATAACATGGTCGCCGGCCTCAAGCAGGTGAATTACCGTTGCCTCGGCAGCCATCCCCGTAGCAAATGCAAAGCCAGCCTTGCCTCCCTCCAGCCGAGCTATGGTATCTTCAAGCACCTTTCTTGTCGGATTCGATGTACGCGAATAATCAAAGCCCTTGGTTTTGCCTATATCATCAAACATGAATGTCGATGTCTGGTATATGGGAAAACAAACCGCGTTATACGCCGAGTCAGGCCTGTCGCCCGCATGTATGGATAGGGTCTCAAACTTCATGTTCCGCCTCCAAAGCTGAATTCTGCTTAATACTTAGATGTAATACATCGCTTTTTCTTCTTTTTGGGTTTGCTGCTCCGCCAAATCCTGCAGCGTCTTTGAGTTTAGAATTGATGTGATACTCTCTTTGAGCTCCTGCCAGACGTCCCGCGTTACGCAGGAATCGACGCGGGAGCATGACGTAGGATCATCCACACACTCAACCAGCCCCAAAGACCCTTCCAGCACCTGAAATATTTGGCCCAAATTGATTTCATTGGGCGCCTTGGCCAGCATAAATCCTCCGCGTGCCCCTCTGATGCTCTTGACGAAACCAGCTGCTTTCAGCGTAAGTATCAACTGTTCCAGATATCTTACTGACAGCTGCTGCCTTTTGGCTATGTCCTTCAGCAGAACAGGCCCCTCGCCTTTATGGATTGCCAGGTCAACCATAGCCCTCATCCCGTATCTTCCCTTGGTAGAAATCTTCATTTGACAACCTTTAGCAGTAATATTACGAATTTGGAATAGATTACTAAGACGATGATAATTATAAACATTAATTATCAAGTTTGTCAACACTTTTAAAAGCAATTTGGTATAAGAGGTTAAGTATGTGGTGCTGGAGCCAGGGTAACAATAGGTGGAACTTTTGAGGTGAGGTTTGGGGCCTATGTTCCTGCACCCCCGAAGACACCTTGTCAGACACACGGCGATCCGAATTGGATTTTGGTTTCGGTTCTACTATCCGGAGGTCGCAGGTTCGAATCCTGCTCCACGAAACTATTTTTTGTGGGCGATAGCAGGTACCCCGTATTTTTTTACCTCCCTATCAAA
>DAOUZV010000158.1 GCA_030665485.1 Chloroflexota bacterium
CCAAACGGGCTGATGCGCGACGTTATGTAGTCGATATCGTCGTGGGCGATTTCTTGCTGACTCAAGGTCAGTTCGCCGTTGAGGTAACGTGCCTCCGGCGGGCGGCCTAAATCTAGGACGACTTCCAGCAGGTCGCTGTAGTCCTGCTGCTGTCTGAGAGGCTTTGAGATGTGGTCCGGCAGAATCTCAAGCAGATCATCCAAATCGTCGGTTATTCTTTCGTACGGGACGTTGTTTTCCATAGTACTTATATCGCTTCTATTTTTGAGCTAATGTAGCACGATTATCGTTTATTGACAATATCTAGAAAATACTTATGCAGCCGATTGTCGGCAGTTAGCTCCGGGTGAAACGCCAGAGCAATTAGGTTACCCTCTTTTGCCGCGACGATAGTATCGTCCGATAGCTTCACCAGTATATCCACGTTTGGTCCGGCATGTTCTATCTTGGGTGCACGGATGAAAATTGCGTGATAGGGTTCATCGCCTATAGCGGGAATGTCCAGATCAAGTTCAAAGCTGTCTACCTGACGCCCGAAGGCGTTGCGTTTTACCGCTATATCCATAATGCCCGTTGACAGATGGTTGGTTCCATCCACTTTTTGCGCCAGCATTATCATACCGGCGCAGGTGCCCATTATTGGCAGTCCATCCAAAGCTTGTTTTTTTATTTTATCGGCAAGTTCATAGCTTAGCATCAGTTTGGTAATGGTGGTGCTCTCACCACCAGGTATTATCAGTCCGTCTATTCCGTCCAGTTCCTCAGGTAGGCGCACCTCGGTCGTATCGACTCCCAAAGTTTTTAGAATCGCAATATGTTCTGCAAAAGCGCCCTGTAGGGCCAGAACCCCTATTTTCGTCATTTCTCATCCTAAAATAATTTGAAAAGGGCACCCTTAAGATACCCTTTTACAGACGTTTAAATCAAGATTGATATTAAAGGTTTGTTCTACCATCCCCGTTTTGCCAGCAGTTCCTCCTCTGGTATCGACTTAATCTCAAGGCCAGGCATGGCGGCGCCAAGCCCTTTGGATACCTCGGCGATTATCGCCGGGTCGTTGTAGTGGGTAACTGCTTTTACGATGGATTTGGCAAACGCCGACGGGTTGGAGGACTTGAATATGCCGGAGCCGACGAACACGCCGTCTGCACCCAGCTGCATCATCAGTGCGGCATCTGCGGGTGTGGCCACGCCGCCGGCGGCGAAGTTCACCACAGGCAGTTTGCCTGTCTTATGTATCTCAACTAGAAGCTCATATGGAGCACCAAGCAACTTAGCCTCAGACATAAGCTCGTCTGCGGGCATGCCTTTAATCTTACGTATTTCGTCCATCACCGTGCGTATATGTCTTACCGCTTCCACGATGTTTCCGGTGCCGGCCTCTCCCTTGGTTCTGATCATGGCGGCGCCTTCACCGATACGCCTCAGCGCCTCGCCTAAATCACGGCAACCACAAACGAACGGCACTTTAAAGTCGTGCTTATTGACATGATGGGCCTCATCGGCGGGGGTCAGTACCTCGGATTCGTCGATATAATCCACACCCAGAGCCTGCAGTACCTGCGCCTCGACGAAATGGCCTATGCGGCACTTGGCCATTACCGGTATGGTTACCGTTTCTATAATCGCTGTAATTACATTGGGGTCGGACATTCGAGCAACCCCTCCCGCAGCACGTATATCCGCCGGCACTCTCTCCAGCGCCATAACGGCACAGGCCCCGGCATCCTCGGCGATTTTGGCGTGCTCTGCGGTTACCACGTCCATGATTACGCCGCCCTTTAGCATTTGCGCCAGTCCCGCTTTAACTGTAAATGTGCCTGTATCTTTATTGGTCATCGCTTTAGTATCCTCCTAATGTCACCCTTAACACTATCATTCTACTCTTGCATTATCCATTTATCAAGTAGGCGCGCTTACGATTAGACTTGTTTTTCTAGCTAAAGCTTATTATACTAGCTTTTAATAGTTTATATAGTATAGAAGGAGTATGGCTTAATGGCGGATTTAGCCTTTTTCAATAATAAAATAGTTCCTATTGATGAGGCCAAGATAAGCGTAAAAACGCACGCCCTGCATTACGGCACGTCTGCCTTTGAGGGAATCCGCGTGAACTGGCGCGGTGACGAGAAGAAGTTCTACATCTTCCGTATGCCGGAGCACTATCAGCGGCTGCTCAGAAGCTGCAAGATACTGAAGATGGACCTGCCGTACAGTATCGACAAGATGTGCCAGATAAGTGTGGAACTGGTCGAGAAGTGCGATTACGAGGAAGATATATACATTCGCCCGATAGTGTATAAGAGCACCGAGGTTGTGGGTGTGAAGCTGCATGACCTTGAATGTGCGCTTGCCATGTTCGTTATCCCGTTTGGACCGTACATCGATATAAATAATGGCATACGCTGTGGTATGTCTTCCTGGCGTAAGATAAACGGCGACCAGATGCCCAACCAGGCCAAGATAGCCGGCCCCTACATAAATCACGCCATGGCCAAGACCGAGGCCATAGAGAACGGCTTTGATGAGGCTATACTGCTTACACAAAAAGGGTATGTTTCCGAGGGCAGCGGCGAGAATATCTTCATAATCATGGACGGGAAGATAATAACCCCGCCTCCCAGTGACAATATACTGGTGGGCATAACGCGCAACAGCGTAATAGAGCTTGCCAGAAGCGAACTTGGAATAGAAACAATAGAGCGTTCCATAGACCGCAGCGAGCTTTACGTGGCCGACGAGTGCTTTATGACGGGCACGGCGGCTCACGTGGCACCGGTTATCGAAATAGACCGGCGCAAGGTGGGCGATGGCAAGATAGGGCCAATGACAAAGAAATTACAGCAGCTGTACTTTGATGTGGAGCAGGGCAGGAATGCCAAGTACATGCATTGGTGCACTGCTGTTACACCCAAGAAGTAAACGGGGAGTTGTATGGGAAGCGTATCGGACAGGCTTGAGAATTTAAAAGATAGGGAAGAGAAGGCAAAGGCTCTGGGCGGTGAGGCGCAGGTAAAGCGCCAGAAGGACAGGGGCAAGCTTACCGCACGCGAGCGTTTGGAGCTGCTCTTTGACTCCGGCACATTTAAAGAGCTGGATATGTTCGTACGCAGCCGCAGCACCGACTTTGATATGCAGTCAACCTACGTTGCTGCCGAGGGTGTAGTTACTGGTCATGGTCTGGTCAATGGCC
>DAOUZV010000097.1 GCA_030665485.1 Chloroflexota bacterium
AGGCCGTGAGGATAAGATACGTCCCGTTATTAAAGTTATATTTACTATCAAGCCACAGCACAACCGGAAATATGACAGCAACCAGAAGGTTCTCCATTGCCCAGATGCCGGGGTGAACAGGGTCGATCGCCAGCGCAAGCCAGAACAGTACAAAAATACCGGTGACGATTTTTTTAAACATTCATATCCCGTAACATGATTACCTTGAGGATATCATGCAGGAAAATGGAGATGATGTCATATGGGAGGGATAGTAAAACTAGTGCGATGAATAAGGTTTTACGTAATAGGTTTTACTACATTTCCACCGGTGCGGCCTGTATTTTCCAGATGTTCTCGCAGTAATCCCGTATGGAACGGTCCGATGAGAACTTGCCGATGCGTGCAACATTAAGAATGGACATGCGAGTCCAGTGTTCTGTATCACGAAATGCCTGAGCCACTTCATCCTGGCAATTCACATAGCTACGGTAGTCGGCCAATACCAGAAAGGGATCACGCTGCAGCAGCTTATCCAGTAACGGGCGGAACATCTGTGCATCTCCGTGGCTAAAGAAACCGGAGCTGATGAGGTCGATAGCTGTCTTCAACTCTAGATCGGCATGGTAGTGATCCCGGGGATTAAAGCCGGCACGCCTCTTCTCGGCCACCTGCTCGGCAGTCATACCGAACAGGAAAAAATTCTCCTGTCCCACTTCTTCCCGGATTTCGATATTGGCGCCATCCAGCGTACCGATAGTGAGTGCGCCGTTCATGGAAAACTTCATATTGCCAGTGCCTGATGCCTCCATGCCCGCCGTGGATATCTGCTCTGAAAGGTCTGCCGCCGGAAAGATACGCTGGCCGCGTTTGACACTGAAATCAGGCACAAACACCACCTTGAGCCGGCCTGCAACATCGGGGTCGTTATTGACCACATCACCCACCGCATTGATCAGCTTGATGATCAGTTTGGCGGTAAAATAACCGGGAGCCGCCTTGCCACCAAAAATGAAAGTACGAGGGGTGATATCGAGGCCCGGGTCCTGCTTGATGCGGTTGTAAAGGGTTACGATGTGCAGCAGATTAAGATGTTGACGCTTGTATTCATGGATACGCTTGACCTGAATATCGAACAGCGATGTGGGATCGACCCGGGTACCGATATGCTGTTCAATCCAGTCGGCCAAATCATGCTTGGCAGAGATTTTTACCTCGCGCCAGCGGGCGCAAAATTCATCGTCCTCCACAAATGACTCAAGCCCCTGCAATTGATCCAGGTCTCGAACCCAGCCATTACCAAGCTTCTCTGTCAGCAAGCCGGCCAAGCCCGGGTTGCTCAGCACCATGAAACGACGGGGTGTTACGCCATTGGTCACATTAGAGATCTTGTCCGGCCACAGTTCCTGAAAATCCCGCAGTACAGTCGATTTGAGCAACTCGGTGTGCAATGCGGCAACCCCGTTAATGGCATAGCTGCCGACACAGGCAAGATTTGCCATGCGCACGCGGCCGCCCCCCTTTTCGTCGATAATGGACATGCGCTCGACATGACTACTGTCGTCAGTCAAAAAGTGCATGCGCACTTCATCCAGGAAACGGTTATTGATCTCATAGATGATCTCGAGATGGCGCGGCAACAGGCGCTGAAACAGCTTTAGCGACCAGGTTTCCAGGGCTTCAGGAAGCAGCGTGTGGTTGGTATAGGCAAAGCTGCGACGCGTAATGTCCCAGGCCTTGTCCCACGTCATATGGTGCTCGTCCATCAGCAACCGCATCAGCTCTGGCACTGCAATTGCCGGGTGCGTATCATTAAGCTGTACCGCAAACTTTTGATGAAAGTGATCCAGTGTGCCTGCACCTTTCAGATTCAGACGGATCATATCTTTAAGCGAGCAGGAAACAAAGAAGTACTGCTGCTTGAGCCGCAGTTCCTTGCCGGCTTCCGGCTCATCATTTGGATACAGCACCTTGGAGATATTCTCTGCCTCCATCTTGGCGCGCACTGCTTCATAGTAATCCCCTACATTGAAGGCCTGGAAGTCAAACGACATCGCCGCTTCGGCCTTCCAAAGACGTAGCAGATTGGTATTGTTGACTCCGTAGCCGAGGACCGGCGTATCGTAGGCCATGCCGTTCACCACCAGTTCCGGTATCCATCTAACGTGCAGCATGCCATCATCACCGGTGTAATGTTCCGTGTGGCCGCCAAAGCCAACGCCATACCTGAGCTTGGGCCGGGGCAACTCCCAGGGATTGCCGTTGTGCAGCCAGGTGTCTGTCCTCTCAACCTGCCAGCCATCTTCGATCCGCTGTTCGAAGATGCCGAATTCATAGCGGATACCGTAACCGATGGCGGGTATTTGCAGGGTAGCGAGTGAATCCATATAGCAGGCGGCAAGTCGCCCCAGGCCGCCATTGCCCAGACCAGGCTCCACTTCCGTTTCCAGTATCTCCTCGATGTCCAGTTCCATCTTGATGGATGCCTCGTAGGCCTTTTCCATGATGCCCATATTGATCATGTTGTTGCCGAGATGCGGACCAAGCAGATATTCAGCGGAAAAGTAACAGACTGTACGAGCACATTGCTCCTTGTATGTCTGGGCACTTTTTAACCAGCGCTCGAGCATGCGCTCACGTACCGTATACGCAGCAGCCATGTATCGATCGTTGGCGGTGGAAAAATCGTAGGACCTGCCCTGAAGATAAAACAGGTTGTCGTTGTAGGCTCTCTCCAGAGATTCAACAGTCAGACCTGTGCGAGTATGTTCACTACGGGTGGTTCCATTCTTCATGTTCGTTATACTTTTTCTGTAAATCTGCAGGGAGTATGACATAGCGAGCGACGATCAGGAAAAACCGTCATTTAATGCTGTCCGCCAGGTGATGAATCAGTTTTCCCCGTCTGTCTTCTATTTTTATGTCCTCAATTGTTGGGCATCCTGTTACAGTACTACTGGCCGATAGTTATTTTGAATTCGTGACTTGAGCCTTGCCGGCTGGCTGTTTCGTCACCGGCCTGAGCGCACTATTACATGAGGGGATTGTCATGCAAACCAATTACTATCTTCCCCGCGCCTTGCCTGAGGCCTTGCAAGGCCTGGTTATACTGGCGCTGGATCTGCGCTGGAGATGGAATCATGGTGCCGATGCTTTGTGGCGGCAGGTCGACCCCGAGATGTGGGGCAGTAGTGACGTTAGATCTAAAGCATAAACCGTAAAACCGTAGCCCCTGGTCTTTTACTTTTAATCCTTCGCCTTCCCCTTTCATCTGTAAATTCTGTATATTATGTGAATTATAGATCCTGTCTATAAAACTGTTAGCGATAGAGAAGAATAGAAAGCAAACGAGATAATTAAAAAGAGAATAAGCATGACTAAAGCACAATTATTAATACTGTTGAGCGCAGCACTCTATACTGTAAGCAGCAATGCACTCAGCCCCGATGCTGTAGAAGGCAAAGGGTTATACCCTGCGTGTCACGTATGCCACAACCAGGCAATGGATCCTCCCCTGGGACCACCGATGTGGGGAGTGCAACGGCGTTATAAGAAAAACACTCTTGATAATGAGGATTTTGTAAAACGCATGGTCAGTTTTGTAAAAGCTCCAACGATGGAAAGCGCCATACATGATGAGGCAGTTGTACAGCTTGGGTTAATGCCTCCCATGCCACTACCTGACGAAATCTTGAATAAGATCGCTACTTATATTTTAGAAGAAAATTTCCTGCCACCCTGTGAGCATTGGCGGATTGCTGCGAAGCGTGCTGAGGAAAAAGGTGATATAGAACATGCGAAGAAGGATAGAAACCAGCTTAAACGTTTCTGTAACTAGTTTCCACGCAAAGGCAATAGGGAGCAGAGCATGTTTTATGATGTTTTAAAGGGGGCGGTGATAACCGGGTGCCGTTAATGCGGGCTTCAATAACCGACCCCTTTTAATACTTTTTTAGTACTACCTGGAACCTGTTATTGAGCGACGTATTTCGCCAGGGTAATAATAGTCAGGAACAAGCCGAATAAAGTAACCATCAGAATTGTCATCGTTTTTTTCATAGCTGAATCTGTTGTATGCATAATAACACCTGTTTGTGTAGTCGAGCGATACGGCCTTTAACTGGCCACCAAATAAGCAATGCGCAGTCTAACTACTTGATGTGCTATTGAATAATCAATTTGCTGATGAATAAATAAACAAAATTTTCCGTTATAAATTATAGGCTTATAAAAAATATGGTTAATAAGGAAAAGAAGCAGGAAATTGTTGGTTTTAAGATTTAAGTTTTACGTAACACGTAACACTCCCTTTCCCCCTTCATCCTTAGTCCGTAACGCCACGATGATGAAAAACCCGCCTAAATCAATAAAACAGTAGAGCCGGTGGTCAGGCCCGCTTCCATCGACCGGTGAGCATGCGCTGTTTCCGATAAGGGGAATTCCTGGTTAATCTGGATGTTGAGTATGCCATTGCTCACGGCATCGATCAGGCGTTCGGCTCCTTCTAGCAGCAACTCCCGCGTGGCGGTATGCGTCGCCAGCGTAGGGCGGGCGAGATATAAAGAACCCTTGGGTGAGAGAATCTTCGGGCTGAACGGTTCTACCTCCCCCGATGCATTGCCAAAACTGACCATCATGCCGAAAGGCCGCAGCGAGTCGAGCGAGGCCTCAAAGGTCGCCTTGCCTACACCGTCATAGACGACCGCAACACCCTCGCCACCGGTCAGCACCCTGACCCGCTCGGGGACGTTCTCTTCGCGATAGAGAATGGTGTGTTCGCAACCATTGGCAATAGCCATTTCCACCTTATCAAGAGAACCGATGCAACCGATCACGGTTGCACCGAGGTGATTGGCCCACTGGCATAAAATCGAACCGACACCACCGGAGGCGGCGTAAACTAGCACGGTGTCGCCGGGTTTGACCGCGTAGGTGCGAAATAACAGGTAGTGTGCCGTCAGCCCTTTCAACATCATCGCTG
>DAOUZV010000045.1 GCA_030665485.1 Chloroflexota bacterium
GCATTATTTGCACTTAACTGGTGGCAGGGCATGAGCTGGGTAACGGTAACCCTGTTAATCATACTTGGCATAGCTGCAATAGGATGGTTACAAAACAAACCGATGTGGCTTTTCCCCTGGCTGGGCTACTCCTTGGCCCCAGTGTTGGCGGCAGGGCTGTTATTACTGTATCTACCCAAGGTATGGTCCTGGATAGCGATCTTAATCTATATCCCACTGGCTTTGTGGTTGATATTTTCCGTTACACTTCAAACGATCAAAAGGGACTGGCTTTGCAGTGCCCTAATGCTGCTGCCCTTGCCGATAGTGATCGGCTGGTTTCTGGCAGTTGAGCAAGAAGGCCATTCTTTACAGGTAAGCAGCGAATACATTCGTCAATTCGCCCCGCTGATTGCCCTGAGCTTTCTGGCACTTGCAGGAGTTGCGGCCGCATTCGTACGTATGAGAAAACGCTGGCTCAAAACAACGCTTATAGTGACAGCACAACTCATTCTACTGATCCTCGTCACCTTCTACGCCGAGGGAAGGTTGGCGCTGCCTGCATCCGCTCTTTTAGCCTTGACAATGGTAGGACTTTTTCTGGGATTGTTCTTACTTGATCGCAGGATAAGATATGGAAAGCAGCGATCTAACACCTAAACAACCATCTACACGCCAACCACAATTATATACAGGTATTGACCTTTCGGCACACACACGGGCCCCGGGTTGTTTGTTCTGGCCTTTTATGCGGATAATTAATGCAAAGCGGAATCGAAGAACGCGGTCACCCTCTCCAGATACTCTTTGTTGAATGAGGCATATGACCTTATATGCGCCACTCCCGGGGTTATCCACAACTGATTCGTGGTATTGCCGCAGACCTCATACATTCTTCTTGCATGTTCCACAGGAATAGTTTCATCCTGATCACCATGAATTAAGAATACAGGAACATCACCGATCTCTGATAATGATTTAATCGGCTTTATGGCCATAAAGTTAATCCTATAGAATAATCTGGCCGCCATTAATAAAGGACGCATCATGAAGCGTGGAAGTCCGGTACGTTTCTTAAACTGAGGAGCGATGATATCCTTTAACTCGGCAAAGCTGCTATCGGACACGATGGCACCAATGTCGTCGCTTTCAGCAGCGGTCATTATCGCGGTTGCAGCTCCCATAGAAAAACCTAAAACCCCTATTGGGCCAAATCCACGTTCTTTAATATATTCGACGGCTCCATGTAAATCTCTCTTCTCAAAATGTCCCACATATCTGCTGTTGCCACCAGACTGACCATGGCCGCGCAGATCAAAAGTCAAAACGTTAAAGCCGGAGTCTACCAATCCGGCGGCTATATTAAGCATTCCAATGCTGGGGTCTGCCCTGTGCAGATCAACCCCGTGCACCAAAATTATTACCCTATCGCTGCCAGCTACAGGGAAAAGCCACCCTTTCAGATCTATCTCGTCATCCCTGCTAAAAAAAGATATATCCTCATAAGCAAGACCAAAGGTAGCTGGGTTTTCTTCCACGTCAACGCGTTTTATTATAGCCATGCTCTCCTCTTTAGCCGCCCATACCTAGTACCACTACGGCTATACACTATTATAAAGGCTACTGTTATTTTATGCCATATTTTTATTGGATGTAGTTTATGAATACGATCTAGATCACATAATTATTGAACTGGATCGTTATACTTATTGACAAGGCATTCGTATAATATTATGATGACTGCCTAGTAGATTTATAGGGGGCGGAGATATGACTATCAAGCCAGAGGGCCAGAAGTGTTCCTATGAGTGCAGGGACATGGGATTTGATTGTGACTGGTACTGTGTAGAAGACGACAAGGATACCGTTGTTAAAAAGGTCACGGCACATGCCGCCGAGGCACACAACATAAAAAATGCGGAGAAAGACAAAATTTTAGGCAAAACCAAAGAGCCAGCCAATCCAGACTTGGAATGCGATATCACCGCCAAGGAGGAGGGCCGAGAGGAAGACCCAGGGTGTGCTATTTCAGGCTGAGCAGCCTTTAAATTAAACAAGACATAAGATAGGAGAGTTGCTTTTAACGTGCTCTCCTATTTCCTTTTTCCTACTCCTTTTTTCCTTGTCGATTTCTTCTGGGCTGCTTTGGAGGCAGCGACGCCTTCTTCCAAACCATATCTGCCTCCATCACTGTATCAACATTGATAACTGAAGTATAATATTACTTAAGACATCGAAAGGTCAACGAAATATGCCAGACAATACAAAAATAGCGTTGGTTAGAACGGAAAACAGGATAGAGGGCGTGACCAGATCTATCAACCTGCTAAACATCAATCCGGTAAACGGTAAAGAGGTTATACTCAAGCCTAACTTCAACACGGCCGACCCCTGCCCCGGCTCAACTCATTACGATACGCTATACGCCTTGGTTGAGAAGCTGCAAATAATGGGTGCAAAACACATCACCTTGGCTGAGCGCAGCGGCCCGGCCAACACCCGCGAGTGCATGCAGCAAAAGGACATCTTCAAAATGGCCGATGAGCTTGGCTTTGACATAGTCAATCTTGAGGAAGTTGGGCCGGAGGGCTGGGTACGCATTCAACCGGAGGGCGGTCACTGGGAAAACGGCTTTGAACTTGCCCGCATATATAACGAGGCGGATTGTGTGGTACAAACCTGCTGTCTGAAAACACACGGATTTGGTGGGCACTTTTCCCTGTCACTTAAACTCACCGTGGGCATGGTGGCAGGTAGAGCCACCGGCCACCCCTATATGACAGAGATGCACAAATCTCCACACCAACGCCAGATGATTGCTGAGATGAATGCGGGTTACAGCCCGGACCTGATCGTTCTCGATGGAGTTGAGGCCTTCACCAGTGGGGGGCCTGCGACAGGTGAAAGAGTAAACGCCAATGTCATAATCGCCGGAACCGACAGGATAGCTGTAGACGCAGTTGGCGTGGCTGTACTTAGGATTCTGGGCACCACTCCTGAGGTAAGCACTGGCCCCATCTTTGCGCAAGATCAAATTGCCCGAGCCGTTGAGCTAGGACTGGGCGTCTCATCACCGAGGCAGATAGAAGTAATAACCGGCGATGATGAAAGTCTAGAGTTTGCCTCAGCAGTAGAAAAGATGCTGACAATATAGCGTTGCGTATCTGATAGCTACATACTTATCTGAGTAAGTCCAACTATGGGATATCCCGCCGCCTGCCACGCCACAATGCCTCCCAGCATGTTATAAACGGTTTTAAAGCCAAGCTCCTCAAATATGGGCATGGCTTGCCCGCTGCGGTTAGCTGTACGACAATAAACCAGATACGTCTGATTTTTATCAAGCTTATCAAGTTGCTGCTCAAAGTCTGCAGCGTAGTAATCCATATTGATCGCATCCTCTACATATCCCGCGGCATATTCTTCAGGAGTACGAATATCTAAAACAACGAAATCGGTATTGCTCTGATGGTCCTGCATCAACTCATACGCCTTTTGAACTGAGATGTTCTCAGCTAAATTGGGGTCTCCGCTGCTGCAAGCGCCCAGAAAGATCAATACGCTTCCAGTCAACACCGCAAGACCCTTTAAACTAAGCACGCTTTTGAGACGCATTACTCCCCCTTAACATTGATCCAATGTTAGCCATAAACCTCTTGACAACACTGATTTATCAGCATATACTGATTATACTGATAAGGACATCCATAAAAAATGACTTTGATCACTAAAGGAGCTGCAGATATGCAAAACAACATCTCCGACAATTGTTGCCCTCCGACAGGAATATGCAAGGTGGAAGCACTTATAAGTATCGATGAGAGGGGGCAGATGGTACTGCCCAAAGATTTAAGGGAAAGGGCAAATATAAGCGCTGGAGATAAGTTAGCTGTCACCAGTTGGGAAAAGGACGGCGAGGTTTGTTGTATGATCCTAACCAGAGCCAACGATCTTACCGATATGGTGATGGCTACATTGGGCCCAATGAAAGATATTCTATAAAATGAAGGGGTTATTCAATGAAAGACGACGATATAAAAAAAGCCGTTAGAGAAGGCTACAGCAGAATTGCAACGCAAGGTGATTCTTGCTGCGGGCCCGAGACCTCGTGCGGGTGTGGCAGCTCAGCGGATACATTTAGCAAGGTAATGGGTTACACAGACAGTGATCTTGGAGCCATTCCCGAAGGCGCCAATCTGGGACTCGGCTGTGGAAATCCCATCGCACTGGCGTCTTTAAAAGAAGGCGAGGTTGTTCTCGACCTGGGTTCCGGCGCGGGGATCGATTGTTTTCTGGCAGCCGCTGTCGTGGGCAAGACGGGCAAGGTTATTGGCGTGGATATGACGCCGGCAATGCTGGAGAAGGCGCGAGAAAACGCACGGAAAGGCGACTTTGGCAATGTAGAGTTCAGGCTGGGCGAGATTGAGCATATGCCCGTAGCTGACAATTCGATCGATGTGATAATCTCCAACTGTGTAATTAATCTATCTCCGGATAAAAAACAGGTCTTCAACGAGGCTTACCGCGTGCTGAAACCCGGCGGCCGAATAATGGTATCGGATATAGTGCTGCTGAAAGAACTACCGGATGAAATTAGGAATTCTATAGATGCATATGTAGGATGCGTCGCCGGAGCGGATACAAAAGACAACTACCTTGCGGCCATTGAGTCAGCAGGTTTTACAGACATAAAGATCGTGGGAGAACTATCCACCAGAGGGATGTGGAGCAGCGTTGACGATACAGACGCAAACCAAGAAATCGACACAATAACAAGCTCTATTTCCAGCTTGAAAGTGAGCGCAACCAAACCCTAAAAAATATTACCGTAATTCCTATCTAAGTCCAGGGAGGTAGTCATGTACGGATACAAAAGAGAGCTATCGGCACCTTATGAAGAGGTTGTGCAAAAAACAGTTGATGAGCTCAAGAAAGAGGGATTCGGCGTTCTTACGGAGATTGATGTAAAAGCAACGCTCAAAAAGAAATTAGACGTTGATTTTGATAAATACGTTATACTCGGAGCTTGCAATCCACCCTTCGCCTATAAGTCGCTGCAAGAGGAACGGGATATCGGGCTATTGCTGCCATGCAACATCATCATATATGAGCAAGAGGACAAAACATACGTTTCAACGATATTGCCTACGATTGCCATGAACATGGTTCAGAACGAAGGGCTGGGCACCATAGCGGAACAGGTAGAACAGAAACTGAAAAATGTTGTCGACAGTATATAATCAGACCTATTGATATATGGAAGTGAATAATGGACAAGCAAGAAGAGGCCAATGACAAGAGAGAAGACTCGGAAGAAAAAACCGGTCGACCCGTCAGTAACAGCAATTGTGATGCCAGCTGCGAAAAAGGCAAGCATGACGCAGCATCTATTGTCGATCAACATGCCCGCGAAATACCCTCACTGACAAGCCAGCAAATAGACAAAGGCAATAATATCCTTAACCCAATGGCAGATAAACGTGAGGGTATAAAAAGAGAAGAGGCAGAAGCAGGCCGCAATAAAAAGAGAGCACCCTGAATACAGGTTGCTCCTGTGATAGCGTTCTCTAACACACTAATGAGAACTGCCCCGTTTGCACCGGTGATTAATAGTAACTATAGAAAGCGTTGTGGTATTCTGAATAAGAGACGTTTCTATCGGACGGACCACTAATCTTCACTTTTCAACTTCATGCATTATGACTTTTACAATAACACCAGCCTCTGCAGATGTAACTCAATTACAGCAATATCATAATGCGCGCCTCCCAGCATTGAGTTCAGATACCTAGTCCACATATACAATGTATTAGATCAAACAAGAGTATCAATGAAACGCTGACACTGTAGAGCAAGAGTTACTGCCAGCCGCTTAGGCGTTCACACATTACGATATATAAAACGCTAGTTCAATAACAATTTGGTTAAAATAGGTAACAATTACGAAATACACCTGGTGCCTCGGTCTCCTCATAAGACACCGCATTAAACTGCCGTAAAAATACCCCTGAACTACGGAAATCAACGGGTATTAATGCGCTTGATACTTAGGCAAATAATCTATATGTTCAATTGGTAGGAGGAATTCCTTGAGCAAAATCAAAGTTTTACTGGTTGAAGACCATATGATAACAAGGCAGGGTGTACATCGCCTGCTTGAGGAGAGTGACTTCGATATCGTGGGGGAGGCTGGTGACGGGGAGCAAGCCGTAAAACTCGCCGTAGAAAATAAACCAGATGTTGTCATTATGGATATAGCTTTGCCAAAAGTTAACGGCGTTGACGCAACAAGGCAGATTAAGTCACTATGTCCCACCACTGCCATACTGATACTCAGTGCGTATGATGATGACGAATACGTTTTCAGTTTATTGGATATAGGAGTCGCCGGTTATTTACTAAAAACAACAAGCGGAGATGAACTGGCACGCGTAGTGGAGGCTGTGCATAAAGGTGAAGCCATACTGGATAACGCCATCACCAACAAGGCCATTAACCGTTTCGGACCCACAGATAATATCCCAACCGACATAAAAGTTTGTGAAGCACTTAGCAGTGGAGAGGTAGAAATCGTCAAGCTTGCAGCTAAAGGTATGACCAATCAGGAGATTGCTGATACGACGATGGTTAGCAAACGTACGGTTGAGGGATACATGAGGAGTATTTTCAATAAGCTAGCTGTGGGGTCCAGAACAGAGGCTGTTATCTGTGGTTTAAAAAAAGGCTGGCTTTCACTTGCTTAAAATGAATAGGGCCTGATATTTCGTATCACATCTCAACATTAAGTTTTACATATAGTTCCTCACAATATTGCTCTTATCATTCCATTCACTACTTCCCGTATTAACTTAGCCCTCCCCAACGTGCTATAATACTAAGAGCTATTAGTATGTTTTTGAGATGATAACGCTTGTACGATTAACGGGCTTTGCCAAGAAATACTGGATTTGGCTGCTAACCGCCTTCATTTGCCTGCTGGCAACCATCGCTTTCGCTTTGGCCACGCCTTGGTTTCTGCAGATGGCTGTCGATACGGCGGTTGAGCAGGGGAACCGCAACGAGATCATCTGGTGGGCCGTAGCCGTTATCGGCGCCAGTGTATTCCGCGGTCTTTTCGCATATGGCCAAAGCTACCTAAGCGAGGTCGCCTCCCAGAAAACAGCCTACGACATCAGGAACTCCCTCTACGACAGGCTTCAGCGGCTGTGCTTCAGCTATCACGATGTAAACCAGACCGGCCAGCTCATGTCGCGCGCCACCGCCGATGTGGAGGCAGTGCGTATGTACATCAGTATGGGAATTATAGGTTTACTGCAGTATATAGCGATGTCGTCCGGCATTATAATCATATTGGCAATGATCAACTGGAAGCTGGCACTACTGAGCTTAGCCGTGCTGCCGCTGATTGGAACCACCGCCGTTATTCTCAACAGACGTATGAATCCCATCTGGATGAGTATACAGCAGTTGATCGCCAGACTGGGCATCACCGTTGAGGAGAATCTGACCGGCGTAGTGATAGTCAAAGCGTTTTCCCGGCAGAAGGACGAAAGCCTAAAATTCGCAGGCCAAGCTGGCGCGCTTTACAACCGGCAGAGAGCCGGAGCACGGGTTATCTCCTTAAACGTCCCTTTAATGGTGATGCTGATGACCATCCCTACGGCCCTCATACTATGGTACGGAGGCAGGCAGATAATCGGGGACAGTCTGACGCCGGGCCAGCTCCTCCTGTTCATTTTCTACCTGGGCCTCCTTATAATGCCCACCAGAAGACTGGGCATGCTTACCAACATTTTTTCTAGGGCAACATCGGCGGGACAGCGCATAATGGAGATACTGGACACCCAGTCGTCCATCCAAGAGAAACCTGATGCGATTGATATCGGCGGTGTAGAGGGAAGGGTTGCCTTCAACAACGTTACATTCAAATACAATGCAATAAGCCCGGCGCTGCAGGAAGCCAGTTTTCAGGTCCGTCCGGGACAGACCGTGGCACTGATAGGTGCCTCCGGCAGCGGTAAAAGCACCATAGCCAACCTGCTTCCCCGTTTCTACGACGTCAGCGGCGGCAGTATCACCGTAGACGGCGTTGATATCCGGGATATTACACTGACGTCGCTGCGCAGTAACGTGGGAATAGCACAACAGGACATCTTTCTGTTCTCCGCAAGCATAAGAGACAACATAGCCTACGGCTCCATAGACGCCACCGAGGAGCAGATAATAAACGCATCCAAGGCGGCACACCTGCACGATTTCATCGAGGGTCTACCCCAGGGATACGATACGAATGTCGGCGAACGCGGCGTAAACCTCTCCGGCGGAGAAAAGCAGCGCCTTAGTATAGCCCGTACGTTACTGATGAACACGCCGATATTGATTCTGGACGATTCCACCTCTAGTGTGGATATAAAAACAGAGCACATTATTCTGGAGGCCCTAAACCAGCTTATCAAGGATAGAACCACTTTTATCATCACGCACCGTTTGCCCATCATCAAAAACGCCGATCTCATCTTGGTGCTAGATGAGGGGCGCATAGTAGAACAAGGAAGGCACGCCGATTTGATGAGAAGCAACGGGCTGTATAAACGTATATACGAATCGCAACTGTCGATGCTGCAAAACGAGTGAAAGGACGGCAATTGGCAAATAAGGGCTCACTGAAAAAACTAAACCTGCAAGGCTCCATAGACGACTTCGATGACGAGAAGATGGGCAGACCCTACGACCAGCGCGTGGTGGGGCGACTGCTTAAATACCTCAGCGGAGTCAAACTGCTGGTGGCGGTGGGTGCCACCGCTACGGTAGTCAAATCGCTGGCGACAATTGCCTATCCGTGGCTAGTTGCCATCGCCATCGATCGCTATATAATCCCCGGCGACTATGGCGGTCTTACCACAATTGTCATCATATATGTGGTAGTAGCTCTGGTGGGATGGGGAGCACAGTACGTTGAAAGCAGGTGTCTCAACTACGCCGGGCACGCGGTTCTGCTCAAACTGCGTACTCAGATGTTTGACCACTTGCAGATGCTGCCCCTAAGCTTCTTCGAGCACAACGCTACAGGCAAAATCATGTCTAGAGTTCAAAACGACGTGCAGCAACTGCAGCAGATGCTTACCTTCGGTTTCCTCAACATTGTAACCAGCGTGATAACCATAGTGGGCATAGCCATAGCCATGATAATAATGCAGCCCATTCTTGGCGGAGCAACCCTGACACTGTTGCCAATACTGTTTGTGGTGCTTTTCATCTGGCAGAAATACGCCAGCCGTGCATTTACCAAGGTGCGCCGCGCCATCGCCGTGGTCAATGCC
>DAOUZV010000084.1 GCA_030665485.1 Chloroflexota bacterium
TAATTAGTTAAGATTGCTGAGATCACGGAGGCAACTATGGCAAAAGGAAAGAAAGTCGAACTTGTAGACCAGATAACCGAGATACTCAAAGAGTGCAGCGTAATCGTTGCCGCCGACTATCGAGGGCTTACGGTCGATGAGATGAACGCGCTTCGGCGCCAGCTTAGCAGCAAAGAGGTCAAGTTGCGGGTGGTAAAAAACACGCTTGCCCGCTTTGCCGCCGATAAAGCTGGCATGGAAGATTTAAAACCTCTTCTCGTCGGGCCAACCGCGCTCGCCTTCGGCTTCGGTGACAACATTGCCGATCCGGCGAAGGTTCTCATAGAGTATCAAAAAGCAACCAAACTGGACTTTGGTATAAAGGGTGGATTCCTTGACAATGAGATGCTGAGCAAGGAGCAGATAACCGCCCTGTCCAGACTTCCCTCCAAGGAAGTCCTTATTGCAACGCTACTTGGAACGCTGCAACGTCCCATAGCGTCGCTGCTCAGCATAATGAACGGGCCCTTGCAGGCGTTTTCCAGGGTGCTTCAAGCCAGGGCCTCACAACTTGAAGGAGGTTCTAACTAATGGCAGAAAAGAAGAAGGAAGCAGCCGAGGAAACCAAGGCAGCCGAAGAGGCTCCTGTGGAGGAGGCTCCCAAAGCAAAGGCAGTTAAAAAGACAAAGAAAGCGGAGACTCCTGTAGAGGAGGCTCCCAAAGAAGAGGTAAAGGCAGCCGAAGAGGCTCCTGTGGAGGAGGCTCCTAAAAAAGAAAAGAAGGCTACAGCAGCAAAAGGAAGTAAAACTATGAGCAAAGAAGACATCATCACAGCAATCAAGGGAATGACCGTTATGGAGCTTGCCGAAGTGGTAAAAGCTCTTGAAGAAGAGTTCGGCGTCAGCGCAGCACCAGTCGCTGTAGCGGCAGCACCGGGAGCACCTGGAGCAGCGGCATCGGCAGAAGAGGTGGAGGAGCAGACGGAGTTCAACGTCATTCTCAAGGAGATCGGCCCCAATAAAATCAGCGTCATCAGAGCGGCACGCGAGGTTACCAGCTTGGGACTTAAAGAGGCCAAGGAACTGGTTGAAAGCGCTCCCAAGGCACTCAAAGAGGGCGTGAACAAGGCCGAAGCAGCCGCCATCAAAGAGAAGGTGGAAGCCGCCGGGGCAGTCGTCGAGATTCAGTAAATAACAACTATCCCTGACATTTAGGGAATACATATGACAAAAGAAATTGTTAGGCAGCTAGACCCTATCTTTAAGCCAGGGTCTATCGCCGTAATAGGTGCCTCAAACATTACCTCCAAGTGGGGCTACAGGAAGCTGAGTCAACCGATAAACAGCGGGTTTGCCGGGCCGATCTATCCGGTAAACCCGTATGAAAAAGAGATACTGGGCCTCAAAGTGTACCCCACCGTACTGGATATACCCCACGAAGTCGACCTTGCCGTTATTACCATCCCCGCCCGTGAGGTTCCCAAAGTGATGAGGCAATGCGTTCAGAAGGGCGTTAAAGGAGCCATCATCATATCCGGTGGGTTTGCCGAAACCAGCAATGAGGGTAAGGCGCTTCAGGACGAGGTCGTCGGCATTGCCAGAGCGGGTAATATCCGGTTCATTGGACCAAACGTCATCGGCGTATGGAGCGGCACATCGGAACTTTCCCTTTCCACACATCAGGCGCTTACCGCGGGCAAAATCTCCTTTATCTCACAAAGCGGCACCTTCGGCGCACACCTGGCATCCAGGGCCGTGGAAAAGGGATACGGCCTCAGTACATTCATCAGCATCGGCAATCAGGCCGATCTTAACGCAACCGACTACATGGAATACCTGGGTGAAGATGAGGATACCAAGGCGATCGCCATCTATCTTGAGGGCATTGAGGACGGCAGGCGCTTCTTCGAGGTAGCAAGTGAGGTGATAAAGAAAAAACCCATCGTCATCCACAAGGCAGGACACACCGCAGCGGGTGCCCGAGCCGCCAGATCGCATACGGCATCTCTTGCCGGCACCGAGGAAATCTTCGATGCTATGTGCAAGCAGGTGGGGATAATTCAGGTAGCCGATACCTATCATATTTTCGATATAGCCGAGGCGCTGGTTGAGGCACCGCTGCCAAAGGGGAATAGGGTGGCCATCATCGGCACCGGCGGTCAGGGCGTTGTCGCCACCGATGCCTGCACATCGCTGGGGCTTGAGGTGCCCGAGTTCGATGACGAGACCAAAGCCATCCTCAAAGCCTATCTGCCGGATCACGCACCAACGCCCAAAAACCCGCTGGACTGGGCAGGCGGAGTGCGCACAGTCATGGAAGAGGCAGAGGTCGTGCTTAAAATAGCGGGGCTTGATTATATCGATGCGATTATATCAAGACCACCGCTAACCGGATTTGACAAGGACTCACCTGAGGAACAAGAAGTCACCGGACCTCAGAGCGCCAACATGATCGTGGAAATACCCGAGAAATATGGAAAACCGCTGATAGTAATGAGGCCGCAGTCAACCGGCGAGGCTATTCAGGACATATTCAGAGAGCATCATATCCCCTCGTTCGACAGCCCGGAGGAATGCGCCCGCGCTATGCGCGCACTGGCCAGCTATGCAGAAACATTACAAAGGCTGGAAGAGGACTAGCTAGAGCCAAAGATCGTAGAGAAGAAAAGGCTCATTGTAGTAAGGCTGATATCCGGCATCCAAAAACAGCTTCTTCATCCAATCCAGTTCCGGGAAATTGGCATCAATGCGCCGGTCTATAGTCACTTCTCCGTCCATATCCAACATACGTAGTTCCGATACCAAGGTGCCAAGCAACCCTGCGTTTTTCCCATCCAAATATCCAATCACAGGGCCCGTGTGCAACCAGCTGGTAACCACCATGGCGAAAGCGTCAAGCGGCTCCCGTCCGGCTAAAGCATAGACCTCTCCCCGCTCCAGATGATACTTCAGTCTGCTCTTGTTCAACTCCTGGTATACCCAACCCACGCTATACAGCCCGGCGCCTGTTTTATATATCTCCGATGATTCGATGAAAGACCAGAGTTCGTCCAAGTGATCTGGTTGAAGTTTGGTTAAGCATGGCTGGCCATCCTCGAGTTCAGCCCACAATACATAGCAACTACCGAAGCGCTTAAAACCATGCTTTTCGCTTATTCTCTGCACCGGTTTGTTGGAGGAGGCAGTTATGTACCTGGCAACACGAATACCGGCCTTGGCCATTTCATCAACACAGTAGTTGCTTAAGGCTGTACCTATCTGCCTATCCCTGTGTTCAGGGGTTATGCGCATCCCCTCAATCCAGCCCTCACCCGTGGGAAATAGTTCTATATGCACCACGGCCACCGGTACACCATTTAGAAGTCCAACGATCAGCCTGCCATGAGGATCGTTAAGCCAATCGTCCCAAGTATATTCTATGTAATCGCCCCAGTCCCAAGTAGTACGGCAGAAATCCAGAACGGCGTTTTTATCTTCTTCAGTCGCATCTCTAATCTCAAGTTCGTTCATCAAACACACTCTGCATCTATATTTAATATGATTGTATCACACGTACGGCGCAAGTCCAAAAGAGAAGACCTCCACAACTTCCACACTGTAGAGGCCTTTTAATAACCCTATATCGATCGATACTAGGCGGTTCTGGTTCTGGAGTACTTGGCAAACTCCTCATCTGAGGCATAGTCTGCTGGCAAATAGGTATCGCTCTTAGCATACTTGCCCGGCACATACTCCTCAAGTTTAAGAGCCTTGCGCTTGGCATCAATATGAGCCAGCACTTCGTCAACCATCTTCTGCCAGTCCGGCTCAAAGTGCCAGGTAGCACCAAATACGTCGTTCCAGTCCTCGCTAACCAGTTTGGTCAATGCCTCGCTGCCTTCTATCGGGGATGAGCCGCACATCCATGTAGTTACACCGGAGGCAACAACGTAAGCACCAATTGCCAGTGCCTTTTCGCTCATCCATTCAGGAGCCAAACCGGCAACAGGAAGATCGCTTATATCCTCACCAAGACCTCCCTCGTTAGCAACCTGGGTCAGCAGGGTGAGTATTCGTGTGTTATCCACACAGGAACCCATGTGCAATACCGGCGGGATACCAATGGCTTCGCACACTTCCCTGAGTCCGGCACCGGCATACTGCATAACCTCTGGAGTAAGCAGACCCTGTTTGGCACAGGCAATAGCGTTACAGCCAGTGGTTACCACCAGCACATCATTCGCAATCAGCTGTTTGACCACATTCAAATGTGCGTCATCCTGCGACATTCTGGGGTTGTTACAACCAACCACACCAGCAGCCCCGCGAATTCGTCCGGCCATCACTGCGTCGTTAAACGGTCTGAAAGACTGCCGATATAAGCCGCCTTGCATATAGGCTATATATTCATGTGAAAAACCGGCAATAAGTCGATCTGTATAGTCTGGGATCTGCACACTCTTGCGGTTGGGGTAGTTATCAATAGCGGTTTTAAGTATCAATTTAGTAGTTTCCAGCCCTTTATCCTCATGAAACTCGATATGAATAGCGCCATCAATCTTGGCTTTGGGTGAAGTAGTGATGATCTTGGTGTGAGTGGTTGCTGCCGCATTCACAATGCCCTGCATCACACACTGAATATCTACCACCATCGCCTCAACCGCACCAGTAGCAATTGATAGTTCCTGCGAAAGGAAGTTGCCCAATAGCGGCACACCCTGGCGCATCAGCACTTCATTGGCTGTGCAGCAAATACCGACGATGTTGATACCATCAGCACCCTTTGATTTGGCATACTCGATAATCTCAGGATCGTTGGCAGCAGCCACAATCATCTCGGAAAGTGACGGCTCATGGCCATGAACAACGATGTTCACCTGATCATCGGCAAGAACGCCGAAATTAGAGCGAGAGGCCACAGGGCTCGGTGTACCAAACAGGATATCACTGAAATCAGTTGAAAGCATAGAACCGCCCCAACCGTCAGCAAGCGCTGTTTTAACAGCATGCATCATTATGTGTTGCATGTCCTGATCAACACCCATAGTGGTTCGATGTAAAGTCTCTACAACTTCTCTGTCAATACCCCGGGGAACTACTCCCAGTTTGCGCCACAGGTCTTGCCTGGGCTGCGGCGCCCTTTTTACACAATCAAGCTCGTCTTTTAGGCTGCCGAAGTTGGTTAAAGCAGCATCTGCACAATCTATAGCTATTTCCTCTTTGGAACGCCCCTCGGTTTTTACACCCAGGTATTCAGCAACTGCCGCCAACTTCTTCTCGTCCTTGATTTGAAAATCAGGGGCATCGCCTGTAGCTGCAGCCTTCAACGTCTGCGTCATACCACGCCCATGATCTGAATGAGCAGCTGTCCCTGCGGCTATTTGTCTGGCCAAGTTTCTGGCAACCACCGTATCTATGGTAGCCCCACATATGCCCTCTGTCGTTTTGCCAACTAATCGGCAGGGGCCCATATGGCAGTTCTTGCAACAGCTACCTATATGGCCTATAGGACAGGCCTTGGTGGTTTCTGCACGGTCAAACGCCGTGATGATACCATCGGCCTTTGCCT
>DAOUZV010000141.1 GCA_030665485.1 Chloroflexota bacterium
TCGGCTTTTTGCTGAATTGAAATAATAAGGAGAGAGCAGTTGCCAACGATCAGTCAACTAGTCAGAAAAGGGCGGTCCAAGGCAAAAAAGAAGAACAAAGCACCGGCGATGCAATTTGCTTATAACGCTTTGAAGAACAGGATTATACCTGGCGTACCTTCTCCTCAAAAACGCGGCGTTTGCTTACTGGTTAAAACAATGACGCCCAAAAAGCCTAATTCCGCCCTGCGTAAAGTCGCACGCGTACGCCTATCCAACATGGCAGAGGTAACGGCATACATCCCCGGTGAGGGGCACGGATTACAGGAGCACTCAGTGGTTCTCATTCGTGGTGGCAGGGTTAAGGATCTTCCCGGAGTTAGATATCATATCATTCGCGGTGCTTTAGACTCAAGCGGCGTGCAGGATAGAAAGCAGAGCCGATCAAAATACGGAACCAAAAAAACTAAAGGCCCTGGAGCTTAAAGGTTAATTAAGATAATATGCCTAGACGTAATAAAGCAACAAAAAGAGTAATACCACCGGATCCAATATATGGCAATACCACCGTAACAAGCCTTGTAAACAGGATAATGATGCGTGGTAAGAAGAGCACAGCCGAACGTATTGTGTACGGTGCATTCGAAATTATGGAAGCGCAGTTGAAAAAGCCATCACTTGAAATCTTCGATCAGGCAATCAAGAATATAATGCCGGTCCTCGAGGTCAAGCCCCGCAGGGTTGGTGGTGCCACTTATCAGGTGCCTATAGAGGTCGAGGGCGGCCGCCGTTTAACCCTAGCTATCAGGTGGCTAACAAACTTTTCCAGAGCCCGTCATGGACATTCCATGGCAGAGAAGCTGGCAGCCGAACTGATTGATGCATACCAAAGGCAGGGAGCGTCCGTCAAAAAACGTGAAGATACCCATAGAATGGCTGAAGCGAACAAGGCTTTCGCACACTATAGGTGGTAGGTGGTGCTACGTGTCCGGGGAGCTCCCGCTAAAACAAATACGTAATATAGGTATTATTGCCCACATAGACGCGGGGAAAACTACCACCACCGAGAGAATGCTCTTCTATACGGGAAGAACGTACAAAATAGGAGCGGTTGACGACGGAACAACGGTCACAGACTGGATGGACCAGGAACGGGAGCGGGGGATAACAATTACCTCCGCAGCCACCAGTTGCGATTGGAAAGATTACCGCATAAATATAATAGACACGCCGGGTCATGTGGATTTTACGGCAGAGGTAGAAAGAAGTTTAAGGGTACTCGATGGCGGCGTAGTGGTATTCGATGCCGTCGCCGGAGTTGAGCCACAATCGGAAACGGTTTGGCGTCAGGCAGATAAGTATCTGGTTCCCAGAATCTGCTTCGTCAATAAAATGGATAGGGTGGGCGCCGATTTTTTCCGAACTGAGGAAATGATAAAAGAGCGCTTGAGCGCCAATCCGATACCGGTCCAGGTGCCACTTGGCAGCGAGAGCAACTTTGAAGGTGCAATCGACCTGATAGAAAGGGTCGCATGGCACTTCGATGGCAATCAGGAATCAAGCCCGGTAAAAATAGAGGTACCGGAAGAATATGAAGACACTATGGAATACTGGCGAGAGTACATGATAGAGCAACTGGCTGAGGTAGATGACGAATTGATGGCAGCATTTCTGGATAGCAGAGAAATTACAGATCAGGAGATCAGGGACGCTCTGAGAAGAGCAACCATCGACTCCAAGGTCGTGCCTATGCTCTGCGGCAGTTCCTTGAAAAACAAGGGCGTACAGCCAATGATAGATGCCATCATCGACTATTTGCCATCTCCCTTGGACAGACCTCCGATATATGGCATCAACCCCAGGAATGAAAAGGAGGAGGTGCGCAACCCCAGCGACAATGAGCCTTTTTCAGCTCTGGCATTCAAAATAGTGGCAGATCCGTTTGCGGGCAGGCTGGTATACCTAAGGGTTTATTCGGGCGAGGCAAAGGCTAGCTCGCAAGTTTTCAATTCAACCAGGAAAGAACACCAGCGTTTGGGTCGGTTGCTGCGGATGCATGCTATCAATCGTGAGGAAGTAACCGAAATACACACCGGCAACATAATTGCCGCACTGGGGCTTAAGGCAACGTACACAGGAGACACACTTTGCGATCATGCCAAGCCGATTATACTTGAATCTATAACCTTTCCCGAGCCGGTTATTTCGGTTGCCATTGAGCCCAAGGCTAAAGCAGATCAGGATAAACTGGGAAACGCTCTCAATAGCCTAAAGACTGAGGACCCGACTCTCAAAGTGGGTTATAACGAGGAAACAGCACAAACCATCCTGTCCGGTATGGGCGAGCTGCACCTTGAGATATATCTGGACAGACTTGTACGTGAGTTTGGCGTACACGCAAACGTGGGTAGACCACAAGTCGCATATAAAGAAACTATAACAGCCTCTATTAAGACGGAGGGCAGGTTCATCAGGCAATTCGGTGGGCACGGCCAGTACGGCGTGGTATCAATAGAACTTGAGCCTCTTGACCGAGGACACGGATTTGAATTCGTAAACAAAATAAGGGGCGCGGCTGTACCCCGCGAATATATACCCGCAGTAGAAAGTGGAATTAAAGAAGCTATGGAGACAGGTGCTCTCGCGGGCTATCCGCTAATCGATATACGCGCCACCCTATATGATGGAAACTATCACGATGTTGACTCCTCAGAACTGGCCTTTAAGATGGCAGGTTCACTGGCACTCAGAAAAGGCGTGATGGAAGCGTCGCCGGTGCTGCTAGAGCCGATAATGAAGCTGGATGTGACCACGCCCGGTAAGTTTGTTGGTGATATAATCAGCGATCTCAACGCTAAAAGAGGACATGTTGATAACATAGAAACTCGTGGTTCGACTCAACTGGTTCATTGTTACATACCACTGGCCGATGTTTTTGGATACTCCACTGCACTGAGGTCAATGAGTCAGGGAAGAGCAACGCATACACTGGAGTTTGCCAAATATCAAAAATTGCCAGAAAATATAGCAAAAGATATCATAAATACCAAATATTATCAATAAATATCAAAAATAATAGAAGGCAAAGGTATGCCCAAACAAAAAATCAGAATAAAACTGAAGGCTTACGACCACAGGATACTCGATCAGTCGGCTCAGCAGATTGTTGAGGCGGCAGAGCGAACTGGTGCTGCAGTGATCGGCCCCGTGCCGTTACCCACCAAGATCAAGAAGTTCTGCGTCAATCGCGGCGCAAACATCGACAAGGACTCACGTGAACAGTTTGAGATTCGCACGCACAAACGTTTGATCGATATTATGGAGCCTTCACCAAAAACCATCGATACGCTGACCAGACTGGATATGCCATCCGGCGTCAGCATCGAGATAAAACTGTAAAGCGCGGATAAGCTATGAACGATGGAATAATAGGCAAGAAAATAGGTATGACCCAAATATTCAAGGATGACGGTACCGTTGAGGCGGTAACCGCCATAGAGGCGGGGCCATGCATTATCACGCAGGTAAAAACCGCAGATAAAGAGGGATACAACGCCGTTCAATTGGCATATGGCGCCGCCAAGAAACTGAATCAGCCTGAGAGAAAACACCTTGGTGATCTAGGATTGTTCAAAAACCTTCGTGAGTTCAGAGTGGATAATG
>DAOUZV010000018.1 GCA_030665485.1 Chloroflexota bacterium
AGGGCTCGCTTATATAGGAGATAAGGAAGTGATGCGGCTTGAGTTTGAGGCATCGCTGATAGCCTCTGAATCATACGACGCCGTGTATATAACGGGAATTCCCGGCATCGAAGCGGTCATCAAAGGCGGAGTGCACGGTGATATCGGCACCGCGTCGATGGTGGTAAACTGCGCCCACCGCGTGGTCGAGGCCCGTCCGGGTCTGGTCACCATGAACGATCTGCCTCTGGTTAGCTGCTGGGCCGATAAATAAGACAAACAGTAACGACGCTTGAAGGAGCAATGTAGATGGAAGTGCTCACCACACTGGATGAGAAAATAGCGCCGGCGCACACCGCCGTCGTGGTTATCGACATGCAGAACGACTTCTGCGACCCACAAGGTTTTGTGGCCACCAAACGCGGCACCGACCTTACCGATACCCGTGCCATCATACCCAAACTGATCAAGCTTCTTGATGCAGCCAGAAAGGTAAAAGTAAAGGTAGTACTGGTTCAGATGTCTACCACTAATAATGACCTAACCGGCCCCATTATGGACAGACTGAGGCGCATCAGCGCAAACGAGCGGACGTGCCCAGAAGGAAGCTGGGGTGCTGAGCTCATACCGGAGATAGTACCGGCGCCAGACGACATCATAGTTTATAAGAACAGATACAGCGCTTTTATCAAAAGCGATCTCGATAAGAAGCTTAAAGTTATGGGAATTAAAACGCTGATTATGACCGGCGTTGCCACCAACGTCTGCGTGGAGAGCACCGCGCGCGATGGGTATATGCTCGACTTCTACATATTGGTGCCACGGGACCTGGTTGCCTGCGCCCATCAGGAGTTGCAAGACGTCAGCATAAGAAACCTTCAAAGCTACTTTGGGACAATTACCTCAGCGCAAGAAATAATGGACAGTTGGGCAAATAGCGGCTAGTTGATATCAGTGTTGGTGGTCTTGTTCAGGGCGGCTCAGGTTGCAGATCACCCCATCGGCACAGGCGTCACATTTCTCGCATTCCAGCTGCAGCGTGGTATGGGTTATGCGGAAGTCATGCTCCAGTTTGTGGTTAACCTCTTCCAGTATCTCGGCGGCGTGGCTCACCATCCTGTCCTGAATCAACAAATGCGCACTTAAGGCGTATATGCCGGATGTTATCGTCCAAACATGGATGTCACCAACTCCATCCACCCCTTCAACCTGTTTCATCGATTCCACAACCCTGTCCACATCTATATGCTTGGGCACCGATTCCATAAGTATGTCGGCGGCCTCTCGCACGATCCGCACCGCTCCCCAGAGGATGATAACTCCGATGATTACGGCGATTATGGGATCGGCAATGGTCGATCCCGTTATCAGGATGATTATGCCCGCGATGATCACACCAACCGACGATATTGTATCGCCGATTATGTGCCAAAAAGCGGCTTTTACATTCAAATTGCCATGACTGGCCTTGCTCAGCAGCAGCAGCCCGGCAATATTGGCAACCAAACCAACCGCCGCCACAATCAGCATCAGAGGCGCCTGCACTTCAGGAGGTTCGGCAAATCGCTGATAGGCCTCGTAGAAAATATAGCCCGCTACTACGATAAGGATGACGCCATTGGCCAGCGCAGCCATTATCTCCACACGATGGTAACCATACGTCCTGCTTGCCGAAGCCGACCTTCTGGCGATGGTGATGGCAAACAAGCTTAAGCTGAGAGCCAGCGCATCGACGAGCATGTGCCCCGCGTCGCCTATTAGCGCCAGGCTGCCGCTTATGATGCCGCCCACGATCTCGGCAATCATCACCACAAGCACTATAGCAAGCGAAATCTTCAGTGCTTTGCCGCCGGTTGCGTCATGACTGTGTCCAGCGTGGTGTTCATGCATTATCAGTGCTCCGATATGAATAGCGCCTATTCGACGTCGAAAATCTTACCCAGGTTGAGGATTAAATTGGGATCAAACACTTTTTTAAGATTTCTCATCAGGTCGATTCTCTGATCATCCATCGCTATGGGCAAATACTTCTTTTTCTCATAGCCAAGGCCATGTTCGCCTGAAATGGTCCCCCCCATAGCAACGCCCGCGCTGTAAATCTCATCCATCATCTTTGGAACATTGTCCTTCCACTCTTGAGCGGCCACACCTCTGCCCATCAAGTGCAGATGAACGTTGCCATCGCCCGCGTGCCCCGGTGCGGTTATCGGTATCTTGTAGCGTATGGCGATCTCCTTTACGCGCGACACGAAGTCGGCGATGCGGCTGCGCGGCACCACCACATCAACTACTTCGATGGGATCATAGCGCCGTATCGCCGGAAACATCTTCTCCCTGGCCTCTAAAAGCTCCCTCTTGGAGTGCTCGCCGGTGGGTATATAGACGTCGACAGCGCCATTGCCAGTACATACGCCGGCTATCTTATTGGCTGAATCATATACCTCATCGCTGGAATTGCCCTCAAGTATCACCAGCAAAAAAGCGGGGTACTCGCTAAACGGTATCTTGCGCTCGATGTAACCCTCTATCATATCGATAATGTCTTTTTCTAAAAACTCAAGCCCTATAACGGGCACGCCTAGCTTTAGAATTTCAGGGACGGTTTTTATCGCCTGACGCAGGCTGGTAAACGGCACCCATAGTAACTCGCGTAGCCCTGGTGGCGTGGACAGCTTCAGTATAACCTCGGTAATAACGGCCAGTGTCCCCTCGGAGCCAACCAGCAGCTGAGTCAAATCATATCCTGTTGAGCATTTAACGTATTTACCGCCGGTACGCACGACCTGACCCGTAGCCAATACCACCTCCAGCCCCAGCACAAAGTTCCGGGTCACCCCGTACCTCACCGCACGCATACCACCAGCGTTTGTGGCCACGTTCCCGCCTATAAAAGCGCCTTTTTCACCGGGATATAATGGATAGTAGAGTCCCTGGGCCTCCACCGCCTGGCACAGGTCCATAAGTCGCACACCGGGCTCGGCCACAACAACGAAGTTATCGCCATCGATCTCTTTTATGTGGTTCATATGTTCCAGCGACAGAACTATGCCTCCGTGGATAGGAACAGCCCCTCCGCTTATGCCCGTTCCCGCACCCCTGGGTGTCACTGGGATCTTCTCAGCGTTGGCCAGCACCAGAACCCTAGAGACTTCTTCCGTGTTTGCGGGTTTGACAACAACGTCGGGATAGTGTGGTGTCGATGTGGGTGACTCATCGCCGCAGTAAGATAACATATCTTCACGCTTTGTAATAACGTTTTTCTTACCCACGATTTGCGCCAGAGTTTGGATAAACATATCTGTAACCTTGCTAGTGTCGGCCAACTTTAACCGTCCCAGATATTTGTGCGCCAATTATGGCGCTATGTTAACCCGAAATGCAAATAGCCCAGATTATTGGTTAGCGTCAAATATCCCACGATTATCAATAGAATCCCGCCGATTATGGATATTACAACGCCGCACTTGCTCAGCCAGCGGATAACGGGCGATGTTGGCAATGTAGATAGGCACCATTGGCAGTATGCATGGGGAGAGAAAGGTCAGAAGACCGGCAACAAAAGTGGTAGCAAGCCAGCCTGCGGGCATTTTAAGCCTCCGAATTGCCGCACCCAGCGCTTAAGGCTGGGTGTTATAGGTAATCTATTGATAATATAACGATTGCTTATTTACTTGGACTCGCCCTTGCTATCCGTGCTGGCATTCGAACTATCGGCTATAGAATCTGCTTTGGGCCCTTCCTTCTTGGTTTCTTTAGTTTCAGTCGGTTTCGACTCGGTGTCGGAGCCGTTGTCTCGCTTGCTCGGTGTCGAATTGCCTCTGCCGTAATCTGTGGTATAGAAACCAGAACCTTTATATATAACGGTCACCGGTGAGAACATGCGTTTGCCCTCACCCTCGCAATCGGGGCAGGAAACGCCTTCCTCATCGTGGAACCCGCGTCTTACCTCAAATTTCTTCGAGCACTCCACACATTCGTATTCATATATGGGCATACCGTAAAACTCCAAAAAAACTGCAGATTATACACTGCTTTTTATAATACCACATGTACAGCTTATGTTAAACTTTGATCTCTGATCTTAAGCTGTCGCTTCCTCGTATAAAAACTACGGATACATCGCTTCCGGACTCTAGCGACCCCAGTGCCTTTTCCAAATCAGAAGCATTGTTTATCGGACTCATGTTAAGCTCGGTAATGATGTCGCCCTGAATCAGCCCGGCTTTCTGCCCCGACGAACCTGGCGCAATCTGACCCACAAGCGCACCGAACACCGGTACAGCGCCAGATTTCTGTGCGATCCTGCTGGCGTCTGCGATCTTGAGACCTAAACGCGGCCTGCCAGACGAGCCACCATTAGCCAGCAACTGATCCAGCCTGCCGCGATCAAAACCGATGATAGGCTGACCGTTAACGACTATGACAGGCACGCCCATCTGCCCCGTTAGTTTCATTATCTCATCGGCAGCCGCCCTATCAACGGACACGTCGCGCTCGATATATTTAACACCCTTCTGAGCCAGATATGCCTTTGCCTGATGGCAATATCCACATGTTGGTGATGTATACAAAGTTACGTTCATCATGCTTTCTCCTGCTTTGCCTCATACCGGCCAACAGTTACTTGCCAACGGGGCAGGGATTTAACCCTGCCCCTATTTCTAAATCTATCAATGTTGTACTTAGACTTCGCGGAACTCGCCCTCAACGGCGCCATCATCCTGACAACTGCCGTCGGCACAACCACCGTCCTGACAACTGCCGTCGGCACATCCGCTACCAGCGTCCGCTCCAGCTGAAGCCTGGCTGTAAACCATCTCACCTATCCGCTGTGCCGCAGCCTCCAGTTCATCCTTGGCGCTTCTTATCTGATCAACAGTACCGCTGGTCAGAGCCGAGCGCAGTGCGGCAATTTTGCCCTCAACCTCGCTCTTTAGCTCGGCGGGCAGCTTATCGCCCACCTCGCCTAGTGTCTTCTCGATGCTGTACGCCAGGTTGTCAGAGTGGTTCTTTACCTCGATCTCCTCGCGCCTTCTGAGGTCATCATCGGCGTGGGCCTCGGCCTCATTTACCATGCGGTCAATATCGGTCTGAGTAAGACCAGAGTTGGCGGTAATGGTTATCTTCTGCTCCTTGCCCGTGCCATTATCCCGCGCCGACACATTGAGTATGCCGTTGGCGTCGAGATCGAATGTGACCTCGACCTGAGGCGCTCCTCTTGGTGCGGGCATAATACCGTCCAGCCTGAAGCGTCCGATAGACTTGTTCTCATTTGACATGGGGCGTTCGCCCTGCAGCACATGAACGTCGACAGAACTCTGCCCGTCCGAGGCAGTGGTAAACATCTCGCTCTTCTGCGTAGGAATAGTTGTATTCCTGGTAATAAGCGGGGTCATCACGCCGCCCATTGTTTCGATACCCAGCGTCAGCGGGGTAACATCCAGCAGCAGCACATCTCTAACCTCACCCTTGAGCACGCCGCCCTGTATGGCTGCACCCATAGCCACCACCTCATCGGGATTAACGCCCTTATGAGGCTCCTTGCCAAATATCTCTTTAACTTTATTTACGACTGCAGGCATCCTGGTTTGGCCTCCGACGAGAATGACCTCATCCACATCACCAGCCTTGATACCAGCATCTGTCAGAGCCTGATTAACCGGCTTGACCGTTTTTTCAATCAGTTTTGCCACCAGTTGTTCGAGCTTGGCCCGAGTCAGTGTCATGTTGAGATGCTTCGGCCCTTCAGCGTCTGCCGTTATGAACGGCAGATTTATCTCCGTCTGCTCGACAGAGGACAGATCGCACTTGGCCTTCTCCGCCGCTTCTTTTAGCCTCTGTAACGCAGCACGATCATGCTTCAGGTCAATGCCCTGGTCCTTTTTGAACTCGGCCACGATGTGTTTAATGATCTTTTGATCAAAATCATCGCCGCCCAGCAGCGTATCACCGTTGGTTGACCTAACATGAAATGTTCCTTCTCCTATCTCTAAGACGGAAATATCGAAGGTACCGCCACCCAGGTCGAATACGGCAATTGTCTGGTCATCGTTCTTGTCTAGGCCATAAGCCAGCGCAGCGGCCGTCGGCTCGTTGATTATTCTCAATACCTCAAGTCCTGCAATTTTACCCGCATCCTTGGTGGCCTGACGCTGCGAGTCATTAAAATACGCCGGTACTGTAATCACCGCCTGCGTAATCGGTTCACCCAGCTTGGCCTCGGCATCGGCCTTTAGTTTTTGCAGCACCATAGCCGATATCTCAGGCGACGCATAGGCTTTGCCCGACATGGTAACATGGGCATCACCATTGGACGCCTCTGTGACCTTATAAGGCAGTATTTTGAGTTCTTTTTGAATCTCCTCGTCCTTGTATTTGCGCCCGACAAGACGCTTAATGGAGAAGATTGTATTCTCCGAGTTGGTCACCGCCTGGCGCTTTGCCGGCTGGCCAACCAGTCTTTCTCCCGTTTTAGCGTTTATGGCCACCACAGATGGCGTGGTTCTGCCACCGTCCTGGTTCTCCAGAACTGCTGGATCTCCTGCTTCCATAACCGCCATACATGAGTTGGTGGTTCCTAAATCTATTCCAAGTACTTTAGTCATTTTCTTTTCCTCCTCGATACGTATATTTCTATAAGATTGTTTGCTTTAACTGGACACGATTACTTATGCCGGGCGGATAACCTCGTTACCAAATCCAAACACAGATGCCCCTAAAATGCTTCTTGAGCCACATCTGCTTCATAACTATGTAAATCAACCGGCTGCTTAAAGTCCTCCGGCATTTCGCCATACCACCTTGAATCGGCAAATGTGCTCTCAAAGGCCTTTCTTTCACCGCAATATTTACATATGGCTTTGCAGTAGCCGTACTTGGGATGCCCCACTATCCAGTAGTGGACGCAGGTTTTCAGATCATCCTTTACTTTCGTAGCTTCTCTCGTTTTTACTTTCATAAATAAACTCCCATGTTCAGTCATGAATATTTTAAGATAACGGCAAGACAATGTATGCGACTTTTGTCTCATCGTTAGGGAAGCTAAGTCAGTAGTAGAAGGACGGAACTAGGGAAAGTTGAAAGGGAGGATTTAGAAAGTAATGAAAACGACGAATCTAGCCTTCTTCGAAGACTATCTCAAAGGCGCAGCTTATAGCGCCGATGGGGCAGATGGCCTCGCACTCGGTGCACCAGCCGCAATCCTCTGTCTCTATGATGGTGATAATGTTATTTACCAGGACAATGGCGTGGCATTTGCATACTTCTACGCAGTGTCCGCAGCAATCGCATTTTTCAAGGTCTATATAGGGCATCTCTGCCATCTTTAGTGACCCTCCACAAGCTATTTTAAGGTAGCCTGCCATATTTAATCTGCGACATTTGTCTCATGTCGCCATTTCCACCATGCCTTCAAGGGCTTTTTTGTTGCTTATTACAATGCGGTGGCGGTTCATTTTAATCGATCCGTCCGCCTCCAGCATTTTGAGCGACCTGCCAACCACCTCGCGTGCCGTACCCGCCATGGCCGCCATATCCTGCTGCGTCAGCCTCGGCTTTGAGCCAACGTCATCACCGGCGTATTTGAGCAGAATGCCGGCGACTCGGCCGATGACGTGCTTGAACGACAAGTCTTCGACCAACAGCGACAGAGTGCGAATCCTGCCCGCAAGCAAGTTGGTGGTATTCTTTTGCGCCTTGGGGTATTTGTCCAGCAGGGCACGCATATCAACCTTGCTTAAGGCGTATAGATCGACGGGACCCATCGCCTGTGCGCTGGCCGGGTTGGGCAAACCGTCGATTACGGGAACATCGTTGAACGACTCACCGGCGTGCGCCAGATATAGAATCTGTTCCTTGCCCTCGGCAGATGTCTTGAACAGCTTGACAGCACCCGATGCGACTACATAGAGATTCTCCGCAGGATCTCCCTCCATGGCAATTATCTCCCCGCGTTTTACGGTCTGCTCAAAGAAAGGCTTAGCAGCTTCCTCAAGGTCGTCAGAGGCAAAGCCGGCAAAGTATGCAACCTGTTTAATAATCTCTATATCAACAGCCATATATGCAACTCAAAAAGAATTAGCGATATTATACACTATCCCATAACCACTGGCGAGGCACTCTTGTCGAACGGATTGGTGCGCATGGCCAGCGAAAACAGGTAAGGATAATTGTCCTTAAGGTGCTCCATGTACTCCAACCACATCTGCGCTAAAATCCCATACGCCCGGTTGGTATCTCCTGTAAGGTGCATCATGTCGGTATCTGGCAAACCAGTAACGTCATCCCTGCTGGCCAGCTCATCGGCCAGATGGAACACCGCCCTCAGCAGATCGGTAAAGTTCTCATGCTCCAGTAATATCGGATTTTCAAACATGCGAATCAAAAACTCCATTCTTTCAATAAGCAGTTGCTTCATATCCAGAAGGTTCTGTGCATTTATTTTAACCCCATAATCGTATTTGGTGATTATTTTGCTGACCCTGTCGAACTCTTTATCATCCCAGTTATTGCGCACTATCAGTTCTTTGCGCATGGCATCTAATCTGGGATCGAGGTCGGATATATATGTTAGCAGCTTTGTACCGATCTCGCCGAAGAAGGCGCCTATAACCATGTTCAGCTTCTCCAGTCTGGCGCGTCTCTCTCTGGAATCCAGCAAACGATGCACTATGAGAACAACCATCAGCACCTCGATGGGCACAAACGCTATATCACCAACCATATAAATGAATATATGACGAGAGTCTCTAAAAATGGCATAGTGAATTCCATACGTCGCTGCCGACACTACCACCAGTGCCACACCAAGCCATATCTTCCAATCTATACGTTTCATGGCAGCACCCCTTTAACTATCTCATTTTACCATCAAAACGAGTACTTCTGAATCTACCACATGTTGACAACATTTGCCAACGGGCCTTAAAGTGGAATTGGATATTTTTAACGTACGGCGAGTGGAAGCAAATGACGTTAAGTAAGAAAATAGCGTATATAGACTTAACCACGGGCGAAATCGAATCCAAGCCCATTGCTATAGAACTGCGTAAGAAATACATGGGCGGGCGCGGTCTCGATATGTACCTGCTCTATAACCACGTAAAACCCGGCATCGATGCGCTAAGTCCTCAAAACGTGGCGTTCATCAGCGCCGGCGTACTGGTGGGAACACCGTCTTCGGGAACCGGACGGACGCACATAGCAGGCAAGTCGCCGCTTACCGGCTACGTGGGCAGCTCCAACATGGGAGGTTTCTTCTCATCAGAGCTGAGGTGGGCCGGTTTCGACCATCTGGTAATCAAGGGCAAAGCGAATAAGCCAAGCTACCTGTGGATACAAGATGGTGAGATCGAGATACGCGATGCGGCATACCTGTGGGGACTGGATACACAAGCAACGCAGCAAGCGATAAGAGGCAAACACGGCGACGAAGAGATACAGGCGCTCACCATAGGCCCGGCGGGCGAAAACCTGGTACGGTACGCCAACGTGATGACCTCGCTCAAAAACGCCGGCGGCAGAACCGGCATGGGCGCACTGCTGGGCTCCAAGAACCTTAAAGCGGTTGCCGCCAGGGGCACCATGGACCTCAAGCTAGCCCACCCCGAAGAAGCGCTTGCATACAACAAACGCGTTATTGATGACATACTTTCCGCCAAGGCGTCCAAGATCATGGGGCGCTACGGCTCACCATTCATCTGGGGAATTACCAACAGTTCCGGTATGGTGCGGGTGCGCAACTTCCAGCGCAATCAGCTTGAAAACGGCACCGCCGTTGAGTGCGAGGAGTTGGAGAAATACTCCGTGGGCAGGGCGGGATGTTTCGGCTGCCAGGTGCACTGCCGCGGCAGATACCGCATACCCGATGGCCCATATAAAGGAATCTACGGTGAAGGTCCCGAATATACCGCTCAAGGCGCGTTTGCCGGGGAAGTGGACTGTACCAACCCCATGACCGTGCTGGTGGGCAATCACCTGACAAATATATACGGCCTTGATAATCTGGAAACGGGTAGCATGATCGCCTGGGCCATGGAACTGTACGAGCTTGGAATATTAACTGACAAGGATACCGACGGAATAAAGCTGACCTTCGGCAACGACGAAGCGGTAATAGAGATGATAGGCCGTATCGTGCGGCGCGAAGGCCTCGGGGCGATACTTGCCGAAGGCCCGCTTAGAGCCGCTGATATAATAGGTAAAGGCTCGGCCAAGTATCTGGTGCACGCCAAGGGCATGAGCAACCTGCACTCCGACGAGCGCTCCACGCCATCGCTGGCGTTGGGCGTTGCCACCAGCTCCCGGGGCGCGGACCACATACGCAGCCGCGCCGCAATCGACCTTTTCGGCCTGCCCGATTCACTGCTTAAAGACGTATATGGCCAACCCACGCCGTATGACGGTCCTATGAATTCGGACTACACCTCGTACGTGGGCAAATCCAGACAGGTGTTGTGGCAGGAAATGTGCTACGAGGCGGTGGACTGCCTGGGCATATGCAAATACCACACCGTATTTTTGGGTCCCAACTACCCCAATTTCGAGGAGTGGTCCCGGCTACTCTACTACAACACCGGCCTTGAGCTATCACCGCTGGACATATGGAACGTGGCAGATAGAGCATATACACTTGAGCGAATGTTCAACCTGCGCGAGGGCATGACCAAGAAAGACGATATGCTGGTAGACCGGTACTACGATGAACCAGCCCCGGACGGTATCGATAAAGTGCGCGGCTCAAAGATAGATCGCGAAAAGTACAACACCATGCTGGATGAATATTACGAAATGCACGGATGGGACAAAAGTGGTGTTCCCAAAAAAGCGACCCTAAAGAAACTGGGGCTGGACGGCGAGCCATCGCACGTGCTTTAGGCATCTCCCGACTATAGCCTGATAGGTATACCCCTGCCCTGTAGATACTCCTTGACCGCGCGTATGGAGTACGTTTTGAAGTGAAAGATGCTGGCGGCAAGCACCGCATCCGCCTTGCCCTCGGTTAGCGCATCATACAGGTGCTCCAGCGTGCCCGCACCACCGCTGGCTATTAGGGGAACCGATACGGACTCGCTGATGGTACACGTCAGGTCAATATCATAGCCCGTCTTCTGGCCGTCAGCGTCCCAGCTTGTAAGCAGTATCTCGCCCGCTCCAAGTTCAACTCCCTTTTGCGCCCACTCAACAGCGTCTATGCCCGTTGACTGACGCCCGCCATAAGTCAACACCTCCCAGTCTTCGCCAGACTCCTTATGCTTGACATCAATGGCCAAGACTATGCACTGAGAGCCAAACTTTTTTGCGCCATCGGTGATAAGGTCGGGATTGAGAACAGCAGCCGTATTTACCGATACCTTGTCAGCGCCCGCTTCCAGCATCAGCCGCATGTCGGCAACTTCGCGTATGCCCCCGCCAACCGTAAACGGGATGAAGACCTGCTCCGCCACACGCCGCACGACGTCGACCATTGTATCGCGGCCATCAGACGAAGCGGTGATATCCAGGAATACCAGTTCGTCGGCATCCTCAATGTCATAGAAGCCGGCAAGCTCCACCGGATCACCGGCGTCGCGCAACTGGGTAAAGCTGGTGCCCTTGACCACGCGTCCGGCGGTCACATCAAGACACGGTATAATTCGCTTGGTCAACATTAACCCTTATCCCCAAGCGCCATTTTGAAATAATTGGCGTACATTTTTAGACCGTACTCCCCGCTCTTTTCTGGATGGAACTGCGTTGCAACAACGTTATCTTTAATTATCATCGCACAAATCGAGATGCCATAGTCAGTGGTAGCCGCGATAACCGATTTATCCTCTGGCACACCGTGATAGCTGTGCACGAAATAGAAATTCATATTATCCGGTATGCCGTCGAATATAGGATGCTTTATCTTCTGCTCAAGCTGATTCCAGCCCATGTGCGGAATCTTACGTCCCTCGGGCAGCCTCTTCACAGTGCCTGGCACTATACCCAGACATTCGTGCCAGCCCTCTTCCTCGGTCGCGGAAAACAGCACCTGCAGACCAATGCATATCGCCAGAAAGGGCCGCCCGCTTGCAACAACCTGATGTATTGCCTTGTCTATGCCTAACTCGACCAGACTATCCATGGTGTCGCGGGCAGCACCAACGCCCGGCAATATAACAACGTCGGCGCCCAGAATTTCCTTGGCGTCGCTTGTGACCATGGCCTTATAGCCCACCCTGGCTATGGCGTTAACCACGCTGCGCAAATTGCCTGCGCCATAATCGATTATTGCGATCAAATGCCCTTCTCCCGTATATCAACAAAGCTATCATACGTTAGCTACTGGTGGCAGTCAACCACGAACAATGATCTTTAACTTGCCAAGCATATAAATAATTCATATAATCTACAGCAATAAGCCCTTCACTATCTTAAGCAAATGAAATCGGGAGAAACATTATGTCCGATGAATTCTTAATAGCAAAAGACCTGAATAAAAGCTTTAACGAAATCAAGGCGGTTAACGGGGTTTCTTTCTCCATAAACCGCGGCGAGATATTTGGTCTGCTCGGGCCCAACGGCGCCGGTAAAACCACAACGATACGCATGCTGGCAACCGTGCTCCAGCCCGACCAGGGCGAAGTTACCATCGGTGGATACTCCACGCGGCAGAACGCTCCCGAAGCCCGGGCCATTATAGGTGTCTGCCCTCAGGACCTAGCTCTATACGAAGACCTGTCTGCCATGGATAACCTGGTATTTTTCGGTAGAATGAGCGGGCTCGATGGCACAGAGGCAAAGGCTCAGGCTGCCTCCAATCTGGAGTTGATGGGTCTTACGGAAAGGGCCAAGGGCAAAATAGCCAAGTTTTCCGGTGGCATGAAGCGGCGCATCAACCTAGCAGT
>DAOUZV010000069.1 GCA_030665485.1 Chloroflexota bacterium
CCGACGGAGGGCATGCTTCAGGGTATTGAGCTGATGCACAGGCTCTCCCCTACCAAGGTGGATGCCAAGCTTCTAAAAAACAACGGCGTTGCCCCCAACAACGAATACAAGGTTGTTGGTGCACTTAAATATTTGAATATAATAGATGAAGATGGTAAGCCGACAGCAAAAAGCCGCCTGCTTAAAACTAGGGGCCCCTCCTACCTGTTAGCTTTACAAGACATAGTAAAAACGTCCTACCATGACTTGTTCGAACAGGTGGATATGAAAAGTGCCACTAAAAACCAAATTCACAACTACTTTGTTACCGATTTAGGTTTGGGTGTAGAGATGGCTGCCAAAGCGAGCCGATTTTTAATAAGCTTGTGTCAACAGGCAGGTTTAACTATTAACAACGACTTGATCACGTCAAAAGAGGCTGCGGCAACTGATAGACGTAACGCAGCTCCAACTGCAAAAAAGCGTGTGACAGCAAGGAAGCGCGAAACATCGGCTGAGAGCCCGACGTTTGACCTCTCACCTACCTTTGTATTGGCTATCACTCCGGAGACAGCTGATATGGAGCTTAATGAGCTGACGGCGCTATTTAAGAAGATAAGACAAGCAATGAGGCGTGCTGCAACCGACGACTAATTGCCGTTGGTTTGCTACCTATGCTAAAATATCCTGAAATGTCAGACCTCAAGTGCTTTATCGGCTTTAGCTTGATCACGATAATCGGCGTTTCCAGATTTGTGAAGCTTGAACGCTATTTTGACACGCTTCAGCAAGCATGGCATGCCTGATAGAAAGAGCTTACAGGTTTGATAAAACAGCTGGCAAGAATGTATTATGTACTGTCGAGACGGTCAAATATAATAAATGCTTAAAAAGGTTAGTTTATGGCGAAAAACTTAGTTATCGTTGAATCACCGGCCAAAGCTAAAACGATTGGCCAGTTTTTGGGCAGCAAGTATGTGGTAAAGGCATCTGTGGGACACGTAAGAGATTTGCCCAAAAGCAAGCTTGGTGTTGATATTGAAAACGGATTTGAGCCTCAGTATGTTATCCCTAGGGAGAAAAGTAAGGTAATTAACGAACTCAAAAAAGCGGTAAAGGGCACCTCTGCATTGTATCTGGCAACTGACCCGGATCGGGAGGGCGAGGCAATATCATGGCATTTAGTTGAGGCAATACAGCCCGACAAAAAAACGCGTGTGCATCGGGTTGTATTCCATGAAATTACCAAGGAGGCTGTAGCAGAGGCATTCAAACAAACAAGAGAGATAGATATGCATCTGGTAAATGCGCAACAGGCTCGCCGGGTTCTCGATAGATTGGTTGGCTACAAGCTAAGCCCGCTTCTGTGGAGAAAGGTTAGAAGAGGGCTTTCGGCAGGCAGAGTTCAATCGGCAGTGCTCAAAATGATTGTCGACAGGGAGCGCGAGATACAGGGATTTAAACCTGTTGAATATTGGCGCATGGATGCGGATTTATCGAAGGAAGCATCTGCAAAAACCAAACAGCAATTATTTAGAGCGACTCTTGTTGGCTATGCTGGTAAGGGTAAGAAAAAGCTTACCGTATCCAACAAAAACGATGCTAAAAACCTTGAGCAAGAGCTTGAATCCGCATCATATAGAGTCGCAGATGTGAAATACAAAGAAACCCATCGGCAGCCGACGGCTCCATTTATCACCAGCACATTGCAACAGGAGTCGTGGCGTAAACTTAAGTTATCCACCAAGCGTGTAATGTCTATTGCGCAGCAACTATACGAGGGATTGGCGATTGGAGATGAGGGCACGGTGGGACTGATAACTTATATGCGTACGGATTCAACAAAAGTCTCCGCGTCGGCGGTGGCCGATACCAGAACATATATAGTCAAAAAGTACGGGGCAAGTTTTGTTCCGAAATCCGCCAGGGTGTTTTCACGAAAAGCCAAGGGAGCACAAGAAGCACACGAAGCTATTCGCCCCAGCTCCATTTACAAGGAGCCCGACAGCATTAAAAAATACCTCAACAGGGATCAGTATAAATTATACGATCTTATATGGAAGAGGATGGTGGCCAGTCAGATGTCTGCTGCACTCATCGGCACCGACACCGTGGACATACACGCCAAGGCCGCTGGCCCTGATACCGATTATCTGTTTCGTGCTACAGACGCCAATGTTAAGTTTGCTGGTTTTCTTACTCTCTATAGGGAAAGTAAGGATGAATTAGATGAAGACGAGCTAAAGAAAGCGCCACTTCCCAAGCTTTCTAAGGAAGAGCTACTAAAACTTATCAACCTCTATCCAGAACAACGTTTCACACAACCGCCGCCACGGTATACCGAAGCTACGATCGTAAGGGCGCTGGAGGAAAATGGAGTTGGTAGACCCAGCACCTACGCGCCGATTCTATCAATTGTTCTTGGACGGGGATACGCGCGCAGAGTTAAGGGCAGCTTCGTTCCGGAGGAAATAGGCATGCTGGTAAGCGATCTTCTGAACGAGCACTTTGCAGATATCATAGATTTGGGATTTACCGCATATATAGAGGGTGAACTCGATGAAATAGCAAACGCTGAGCAGCAATGGGTGCCAATCATAAAAGAGTTCTATGAGACGTTTGATAAAGACTTAAAAAAGGCCGATGTAGCAATTGAGAAGGTCAAAATAGAGGACAAACCTACAGATGAGGTTTGCGACAAGTGCGGCAGCCCCATGGTAATAAGGCGTGGACGCTACGGCGAATTCATGGCATGCAGCACTTTCCCCGAATGCAAAAACACCAAAAATGTTGATTCAACCATCGAGAAGGTAAAGGTAGAGGCCAAACCTACAGGTGAGGTTTGCGACAAGTGCGGCAGCCCTATGGTAATAAGGCGTGGACGCCGTGGGGAGTTCATGGCATGCAGTGCTTTCCCCAAATGCAAAAACACTGGCAATAAAACCGAATAGCTTCCAAAAGTGAGGTGGCAAAATGAAAATACTGGTAATCAACGGTCCGAATCTTAATCAACTAGGCCAGAGAGACAATGAGATATATGGCTATGTCACGTTGGATGAAATCAATGCAAAGCTAAAGGACAAAGCAAAAGCTTTAGGTGTCGACATAGAGCTATTTCAATCGAATAGCGAGGGCGCAATAATAGACTGTGTACAATCGTCTAAGTCCGATGGCATAATCATTAATCCGGGTGCCTTGACTCACTATGGACTTTCACTAATGGATGCGCTGGCAGATATGAATCTACCCATTATCGAGGTACACCTGTCAAATATATACGCCCGCGAAGAGTGGAGAAAAAAGTCAGTAATTGCGCCTGTTGCCATCGGTCAAATTGTAGGATTCGGATATAGGGGTTATACTTCTGCACTCGATCTTATGGTTGATATATTGAGCGAGGGTATTTAACTATGATCAGTAGCCGGCTGGATAAGCTTCGTGTGAAGCTGGCCGAAAACGGGCTCGATGCCCTTCTAGTCTCTCAAGCCCAAAACCGTCGCTACCTTTCGGCGTTTGGCAGTTCAGACGGATATTTACTGGTTACCCAAACAGGAGCATTTATCGTCCTTGACTCACGCTATATTGAGTCGGCCAAGAAATCTTTGGATAAATCGCTGGCAATCGAGATATTTGAAGCGCAAGGTGATATCAGCAAGTGGCTGCCCAATATATTATCTAATATAAATATAAGTAATCTTGGATTTGAGGACTCATACATCTCATTCAGTTTGTATCGCACTATATCCGAATCGCTTAAATCGCTTGATAAGACTATTGAGCTTGTTTCGTCGGGCAACCTCATTGCATCGCTACGGGTGGTCAAAGATGACAATGAGCTAGCGGCACACAGCAAAGCCGCAGAAATCGTCGATATTGCTTTCGAACAGCTGATGTCTAGAATAAAATCAGGCATGACTGAAAAAGAAATTGCATGGGTGCTTGAAAGCTTGATCAGAGAAAACGGTAGCGGTGCCGTTCCCTTCGGCATCATTGTTGCATCTGGCACAAACGCAGCTTTCCCGCACTTCTCGGCCACTGACCGTAAAATCAACGTTGGTGAACCGATAACGATGGATTTCGGTGCACGGGTGGACGGATACTGCAGCGATATAACCAGAACCGTTTGTGTGGGCAAGCCTGATAGCAAACTAATCGATATCTATAATTTAGTTTTGAATGCTCAAATGAAAGCTATTAAGGAGATCAAGAGCGGAATGACAGGCGAACAGGCCGACGAAATAGCCAGAAGGGTGATAGAAAAAGCAGGCTACGGTGAATATTTCGGACATGGTCTGGGTCACGGTATCGGGCTTGATGTGCATGAAGAGCCGCGCCTGGCTGAAAACTCAACCGACACCCTTGCCGATGGCATGGTTTTTTCCATAGAGCCCGGCATATACATACCGGGTTGGGGTGGTGTACGTCTCGAAGACATGGTAGTGTTAGAAAATGGAAACGTCAAAACATTGACAAATGCTGTAAAGGGCATGTGCTAGGAGGATAGAATGATAACGACGGGTGATCTGAAGAAAGGAATATCTATAGAGTTGGATGGCGGGCTCTATACTATCGTGGACTGGGAGCACATAAAAACGGGCCGCGGCAGCGCACAGGTGAGGCTCAAGCTAAAAGATTTGCGCGCAGGTCATACTATTGAAAAAACGTTCCAGGCTGGTTCCAAATTTAACCAGGCACGAATTGAACGGCGCCGTTCCAGCTATCTTTACTCCGACAGTGATCTCTACTACTTCATGGATAGCGAGACGTTTGATCAGACAATGATCAATACAGATGTACTGGGCGATGCTGTAAATTATCTTACGGACGGGCAGGAAATTGAGGTGTTGAAGTATGGTGATGAGACGATGGGTGTTGAACTGCCAACGTCGGTGCATTTGGCCATAGCGGAGACGGGCCCCAGCTTTAAGGGAGACACTGCACAGGGTGGCAACAAACCGGCCACCTTGGAGACGGGTCTGATAGTCCAGGTTCCCATGTTTTTGAACAACAGTGATATTATAAGTGTTGACACCCGCACAGGAAGCTACATCGAAAGAGTAAGCTAACCATGCAAATCTACACGGTCGGCGAAGTAACCACATATGCCAGAGGTCTTCTGGACAGTAATGAGCGGTTAAGCGACCTCTGGGTCAAGGGCGAAATTTCCAATCTATACAGGTCACAGGCAGATCATATTTACTTCACAATCAAGGATGCCGAAGGTCAACTTAAATGCGTGTTGTTTAAAAGCGAAAAGCCGGTTATAAAACTGGAAAACGGGACGGCTGTCATCATACATGGTCGGCTTTCGATATACGAACTTAGGGGTGATTTACAGGTTTATGTTGATTTAGTGCAGCCCGAGGGAGTCGGTGTACTACACCTTGCATTTCAACAACTTAAGGACAAACTTGAGAAAGAGGGGCTGTTTGACGAGTCTAGAAAACGCCCCCTCCCCTCTTACCCCAAACATATTGGAGTAATTACATCTCCTGTTAGCGCCGCTTACAGGGATATAGCCAACATCATCAGACGTCGTTACCCGTTGGTCGAAATTGTCCTTGCTCCCACATTAGTGCAGGGTGATGAGGCGGCACCAGGTATTGTTCGAGCCATTGGCGAGTTAAATGATTTAGAAGAAATTGACGTCATTATTCTAGCAAGGGGCGGAGGGTCGATTGAGGACTTGTGGTCGTTTAACGAGGAGGATGTAGCAAGGGCCATTTATGCCAGCAGCATACCTATTGTTACTGGCGTTGGCCACGAAACCGATTACACTATAGCTGACTATGTTGCCGATATGCGTGCTCCCACCCCATCGGCAGCTGCGGAAATTTCTGTGCCTGATCGCTCAGAACTGAAAGAACGCGTCCAGTCCTACAACGAGAGTATCGTCTCGGCTATCGAGGAATGTCTTAGCCAAAAACGCGGTAAATTGCAATACGCTTTCGATAGAATGAAGGCACCTGATTTAGGCAGATCCCGTCAACGCATTGACGATATATTTCGCGCTACATCAAAACAGATGACAAGCAGTGTTATTCTGATGCGTTCCCATCACAATGCTTATACTTCTCAACTCAACTCACTTAACCCACTGGGCACTCTAAAACGAGGGTATGCCATAATTCAGAAGACGTCTAACGGCAAAATAGTCAGCCGAACCGGTGACGTACGCAGTGGAGAGGGATTGGCATTGCAGGTAAGCGACGGGCAGATTAATGGAAAGGTTACAGGTAAAAGTGGCGATGGGCACCAAGGAACCCTCATTTGAGGAACTGCTAGATAAACTTGAAAACGTGGCCGCCAAGCTGGATGCGGGCGGACTTGCGCTGGAAGAATCACTTTCTCTATTTGGGGAGGGTATGAAGCTGAGCAAAAAATGCAGTGAGCTATTGGACTCAGCAGAACTGAAAATACAAAATCTACAGGAT
>DAOUZV010000140.1 GCA_030665485.1 Chloroflexota bacterium
TGAAGTGCATGGGTGGCTTCGTGCACAAACGTTACCTTGTCTTTAACACTCAACGTGGGTTTATCGCTGATGACATAGAGCTTTTTGGCTTCGTAGTCATAATATCCCGCAATTTGCTCCGTGTACAGGTCCAAAAGCATGGTATAGAGGTCTACACCCTCTTCTATAAGCCCCAGCAGTACTAGAAGCTCCTGATTTGTGATCAGCTCCTCCTGCGTGTTTTCCCCTTCAAAGTCATCAAGCAGTTTTTGATGCAGTTCTTCACTGGAGATAAATACGTGCTCCAGATCCGCTGGTTTTTCCAGTCCGCGTGTCGTGGCCACCCAGTCTAATAACTCGTCAAGGACTTCTTCTGTGGATGGCTTCGGGGCGCAGTTGATACTAAGGCATGTGTTCAAGAACAGCGCAAGGCTGGCAATCATAAAGAGCACTCGTCTTACTGTTTTTCTATATTTAACCATAACGTTTTGCCATTCATAATATACTAAGTTTATCCATAGTTGCGCACCTTTAAAATGGGAAACAGTGGATAAAGGGCTTGTGTTAGCTTGCTCTTCGTATTATTGTATACTATACTAAATTCACATCACTTAAGGAAGGGCTATGAAGGTAAAAACTTTAGTATCAATCGCAGACTTAAGCGCCGATGATATACTTGGGCTTGTAGATACCGCTGTTAAGCTAAAAAACGAGGGAGCTAACAATGCCCTGGCGGGCAAAGTTTTGGCCTTGCTTTTTGAAAAGCCGTCCTTGAGGACAAAGGTGAGTTTTGATGTCGCTATGTACCAGCTTGGCGGTCATGCCATTTATGTTGGCGAAAAAGAGGTAGGACTGGGGCAGAGGGAGCCAGTGGCTGATGTGGCCAGGGTGCTCAGTCGCTACGTTGATGCCATTGCTGCGCGTACTTTTACCCATGAAACGGTAAAGGAGTTGGCTCAGTACGCCGATGTACCGGTAATAAACGCTCTTTCGGATGGAGAGCATCCCTGTCAGGCAATGGCCGACCTGCTTACAATTCAGGAGAAGAAGGGCAGGCTCAATGGGGTAAATCTGGCGTACATAGGTGATGGTAACAACGTTGCCAACAGTTTGCTTCTGGCGGCTGCGCTGGTGGGTATGAATATAAATATTGCTTCTCCTAGGGGCTACTGGGTAAGCGCTGGAGTAGAATATGAAGCCAGAAGTTTTGCTGAGGAGAGTGGATCGCATATACGGTTGACCGATGAACCAGATGAGGCGGTCAAAGGAGCAGACGTCGTTTATACAGATGTATGGGCCAGCATGGGCCAAGAGGATGAGGCGGAAGAGCGGAAAGAAGTATTTGCAAAGTATCAGGTAAACAGGCGAATTTTGTCTTTTGCTCAAAGCGATGCTATCATAATGCATGATTTACCGGCTCACCATGGAGAAGAGGTGGAGGTTGGTCTTTTGGAGAGCCCTCAGTCGGTGGTTTTTGATCAGGCGGAAAACAGGCTGCATGCGCAAAAGGCGATTCTGGTAAAGCTGATTAGTGGTTAAATAGTTAAGGTTGTTGGGAGTTCGTATCAATGGCAAAAGATAAGAATAGATTTAAAGCAATCAGCCTGGCAAGGTTCAACCCATTGGGCAATTCCGCCAAACAGGCGATGGTTTGGTCGCCCGATATCTCTGCTATTGTGGAGTCCGACGCCCGTCTGATTGAGCTGAAAAGGCTTGTGGATCTGGGCGATATAAGCGGTGCCAGTGAAAGCGCTCAATTCCTGTTGTCGTCGCTTAAGAGTTTTGATAAAAAGCACAGAAAGTTGCTCAAACCGTTTCTTATGCTGCTGAATGGTGATTCAAAGAGCGCTTACAAGCTGTATAACGAAGCCGAGGCGTCATATAACGACGTTGCCAAGGAGGCCAAGAAGGCTGGCGACAAGTTACTGCAATCGGTAGCCCTGTCTTTTCAGGGAATGAGAATGTGGCAACAACGCAATTACAAAGATGCCTTAAAACAGATCGATCGGGCGGTTAAGGTCAACTCAAGATACGTGGAGGCCCTAATCAATAAAGGGGTTGCCGAAATAGAGTTGGGTATGTACAAAAAAGCCTCTCAGTCTTTGGATAAGGCTTTAGCTGTTGAAATGCAAAACGCCCTGGCCTGGACCAACAAGGGAGCGGCGCTTATCAGGATGGGCAAGTACAAAGACGCGCTTAGCTGGCTGGATATGGCCATAAGTGCGGATAAAGCCGATGCACTTGCAAACTACAACAAGGGCTTGGTTCTTGAAGAACAGAAGAAGTTTGACAAGGCTGCCGTCTGTTTTGAGATTGCGTTTGATGCAAAGGAAGAATTGCCGGATAACGGCACGCAGCTGTATTTTGCTTGGACAAATCTGATGCTGTCGCAAATACTTAAAACGATTTCATCCAACGATATAAAAAAAACAGACACGATGATTTTGAATTTTAAGCGTTTAACGGCAAGCGCAACAAGCGATGGCGTTGGCGATAGAATCAACGAAGCGATGGATCTGTACAAATCGAACATGCCCAAAAAGGAGCACGAGCATTTCAGCGTGTTTGAATATAAGATGAAGACAATTCAGGACGCCATGATGCTTTGGGGCTCACTGCGGGATTGGGTCAGCAAGAAGTGGCCCGATGATCTTACAGTAGCTGTTGCCTTAAAAGGGGAGAGGTAAGTGCGTGAAGAAGTAGTTGACACCAGCGTATTATTGGCGGGGCTGGTTACCAGCGACGAGTCTCATTTTCGTGCTATGGCGCTGATTGAGGACATGGATAAAGAGGAAAGCCTGTTCCATGTCCCGTCACTGGTCGTTTTGGAGTTTATATCTATATTATCAAGGCTGGTCGGAACAGAAGAAGCCCGTGAGGCCAAGGGAATCATAGACTTCTGGGTTGACAGAGGAAAGGTTAAGGTTCATCATTTCGATCTCAGTAAAATGGACCAGGCCATTGAAATAGCACTTAATAGAAGACTTCATGTGGCCGACGCCATAGCAATACAACTTGCCGAGGAGTTAGGCCTTCCCCTGGTTACCATGACGAGAAAGTCATGAGCAAACCCGTAGTTGCCATAGTCGGCAGACCCAATGTCGGCAAATCCACTCTGTTTAACCGCATTGCCGGCCAGCATATCGCCATCGTCGAAGACCTGCCCGGTACCACCAGAGATCGGGTATATGCCGATATCGGCTGGAGGGAGCGGGTTTTTGTTTTGGTGGACACCGGAGGGCTCGAGCTTGAATCAGAAGATGACATGGGGCGGATGGTTAAATCACAGGTTGAAGTTGGCATTGAAGAGGCCGATGTAATCATCTTTCTGGTTGACGTTGGTGATGGGATAACCATACCGGATCAGGAGATAGCCGATGTATTGCGCCGCTCCGGCAAGCAGGTGTTGCTGACGGTAAACAAATGCGACAACAAATCTCGCACCAGTCATGTACCCCAATTCCACGAACTGGTAATGGGCGATCCCGTTCCCATAAGTGCGCATCATGCGCTTGGAATAAGCGATTTACTGGATGAAGTGTCTGCTATGCTCCCCGCCGACATAGTCGAGCATGAGGAAGCGGATGATCTGATGAAGGTTGCCATTGTGGGGCGGCCCAACGTTGGCAAATCGATGCTGATCAACGCCATTTTAGGAGAGGAAAGATCCATCGTAAGTGATATTCCGGGTACTACCCGTGACGCGGTCGACACTGTGGTGCAACATGAAGGTGAT
>DAOUZV010000143.1 GCA_030665485.1 Chloroflexota bacterium
TGCTCATGTTTGTGCATGCGTTGCAGGGTGAAGCTCCACCCGTGTCCAAGATAGAAAACATACAGTGGGAATTTGGGCAGCCTGTGGGGCACAATGGCTTTGAGATACGCGCCAGTATCGTCGAGGACAGCGAGTATCTACTTATCTCGCCTGATATAGCCACCTGCGACGATTGTCTTTCTGAGCTGCTTTCTGAGTCGGACAGGCGCTATAGATATCCATTTACCAATTGCACCAACTGCGGCCCCCGCTTCACAATCATCAAGGACATTCCCTATGATAGACCTAAGACGACGATGAGCGCTTTTACTATGTGCCCGCAGTGTCAGGCGGAGTACGGCGACCCCTTAAACCGGCGTTTTCATGCTCAGCCCAACGCCTGCCCGGTGTGCGGACCGCAATTAGAGTTGGTTGACACCGATGGCAAGATCGTCGAAACAGGCGATGTTGTAACCTCGGCAGTTGAGCTTATCAAACAAGGCAAGATTCTGGCGATAAAGGGTTTGGGTGGTTTTCTGCTGGCGTGTGGTGCCACTGACGACAGTGTTGTCGCCGAACTTCGTAAGCGAAAAAAACGCCCGGGTAAGCCGTTTGCCATAATGCTGCCGACGCTGGAGCAAGTTGAACAACATTGTTGTGTATCGGACTCTGAGAAAGAACTGCTTATCTCTCCCAAGGCTCCGATAGTTCTGTTGAAAACGAAGGATGGTTCGAACATCGCGGGCTCTGTCGCACCCGAGTTGAAATATATGGGGGTGATGCTGCCATATACGCCGCTGCATCATCTGCTGCTCAGAGATGCTGGCGTGCCACTGATAATGACCAGCGGAAATTTGAGCGAGGAGCCTATAGCTAAAGATAACAATGAGGCATTACGCCGTTTGAGCGGTATCGCAGACTATTTCATAATGCACAACCGTGATATTTACTCCAGATATGACGACAGCGTATGCATGGTCGAATTAGGCGAGCCTCAAGTCGTGCGCCGTGCCAGAAGCTATGCGCCGTTTCCTGTTCATTTACCCTATGAGGCGAAGCAGGTGCTGGGCTGCGGTGCTGAGCTGAAGGGCAGTTTCTGCTATACCAAGGATGTGTATGCCTTTTTAGGGCAGCACATTGGTGATATGGAGAACGTGGAGACGCTAGAGCATTACGAAACCACAGCTGAGCTTTATCGCAAATTATTTAGAATCAACCCAGAGGTTGTTGTTGTTGACCTGCACCCTGATTATCTGGCCAGCAGGTACGGTCGAAAACTGGCCGAGTCGGAAAACCTGAAACTGGTTGAAGTGCAGCACCATCATGCCCATATAGCCAGTTGCATGGTGGACAACGCTGTAAAGGACCCGGTCATTGGCGTATCATTCGATGGCACTGGATATGGGCCGGATGGCTGCATCTGGGGCGGCGAGTTTATGACCGCTGACCTGGGCAGTTATAACCGCGTTGGGCATCTCAAATACGTTGCGCAGCCGGGGGGTGATGCTGCCGCCAAGAGGCCGTACCGCATGGCCATAAGCTACCTATATAGTCTGTTGGGCGAAGAGGCATTTTCCCGCAAACTTCCGTTTTTATCAAACATAGATGTGAAAGAAATCGACACCATAATACAGCAGATAGACAAAGATTTAAATGCGCCGCTGACTTCGAGCTGTGGGCGGCTGTTTGATGCGATATCAGCTCTCGTCGGCGTTAGAGATATAGTTAGTTATGAAGCACAGGCGGCGATTGAGTTGGAGATGGCCGCGCCTGATAGTCTTGATGATGTTGCCGGATACCAGTTTAACATTGAATATGAGGATGGGCTCTATATTGTTAGTCAGAGCCGAGTGTTTTCAGAAATAATTGCCGATATTGAAAAGGGTGCCCCTGTATCAGAGATATCGGCAAAGTTCCACCGCGGCACAGCAGACATGATAGTGGAAATGTGCGGATTTATACTAAGGGAGACAGGTATAAAAATGGTTGCCTTAAGCGGAGGTGTATTCCAGAATCGATTGTTACTTAGAGCAACGGTCGATTTGCTTAAAAAAGCGGGATTCGATGTCCTGACTCACAAGGAAGTGCCCACCAACGATGGTGGTATCTCGCTGGGCCAGGCGGCTATAGCTACTTTTGCCTAAAGGGGCACAAATTTGATATTATAAGGGGCTGGTTATTATTAGGAGGATATATAATGTGCCTTGCCATACCGGCAAAGATTGTGTCGATTGATGGTACCACGGCCGAGGCAGACATTGGAGGCCTTAAACGCAAGATAAGCGTTTGGCTTACCCCCGATGTGAAAGTGGACGATTATGTGCTGCTGCATACCGGCTATGCCATAAACGTGATTGACGAGGAGGAGGCGCAGGAGACGCTTAAACTTCTTGCCGAGATGAGCGAATATATACAAGACGAAATTGCAGAAAATGAAATTCGTTGATGAGTTCCGCGATCCCGAACTAGGCAAACGCCTGGTTGACGATATTCACCGCAAAGCCGACAAACATATGAGGCTGATGGAGTTTTGCGGTGGCCACACAGTATCCATTTTCAGAAACGGCATACGCCAACTGCTGCCATCTACCGTTGAGATGCTTTCTGGACCGGGGTGCCCGGTTTGCGTTACCGCCAATTCCGATTTGGATAAGGCGATAGCGCTTGCCAAAGTTCCCGGCGTGATAATCACCACCTTCGGAGATATGCTGAAAGTGCCCGGTAGCACATCGAGCCTGATGCAGGCCAGAGCCGATGGTGCCGATGTGCGCATAGTCTATTCCACGCTGGATGCGATTCAAATCGCCAAGGACAACCCTGATAAATCTGTCGTCTTCATCGGCATCGGCTTTGAGACTACGGCACCCGGAATTGCGGCATCGATACTTCAGGCGGACGCGGAAAGCGTACCAAACTACTACGTTCTATCGCAGCACAAGCTGTGCCCGCCGACGATAAAGGCGCTGCTAGATCTGGGTGAGGTAAAGCTGGATGGCATCGTATGCCCTGGCCACGTGTGCGCTATAATCGGATCCGACGCATGGAATTTCGTGGCCAGTGATTATGGCATAGGCTGTGTTGTATCCGGTTTTGAGCCGATCGACATACTTAAGTCGATCGATATGCTGATAGATCAGGTAGAAAATGGTTCTCCTGCTGTTGAAATCGCTTATAAGCGAGGGGTGACTCCTGCGGGTAACACCTATGCAATTGAGCAGCTTTACCGCGTTTTTGAGGTTGCTCCGGCGGATTGGCGCGGCATCGGCATCGTGCCCGGTAGCGGGCTTGTGATAAGTAAGAAATACGAAAAATACGACGCTGAAAAGAATTTTGACTTTGACCCCGGGCCGACCATCGAGCCCAAGGGTTGCCTTTGTGGCGACATATTGCGTGGCGTGAAAACCCCGCTTGATTGTAAGCTTTTCAAGAAGGCTTGCACCCCGGACAGCCCGGTAGGACCGTGCATGGTTTCGGCGGAGGGGACCTGTTCGGCGTATTACCTGTATGGGGGCGGCGATGAGTGACCAGATTCTGCTGAGCCACGGCAGCGGCGGACGGCTAAGTCATCAGTTGATAGATGAAGTGCTGGTATCGGCATTCGGCAACCCCATCCTGA
>DAOUZV010000015.1 GCA_030665485.1 Chloroflexota bacterium
ATGCCATTTGATTTTTGCCGCCACCGGTTCAATTGCGTCGTCCGGCGTGGTTATAAAAATGAGGCCTGCGTTATCGGCTATCTGCTGGACGTTTTCATAGGCTCTGCATCCCGGTACTGAGTCCGCCAGCTTTTGCGCCGACTGCACGGTACGGCTGGCAACAGCAATGACGGGATAGCCCTTGCTGCTTAGCTGCACCGCAAGTGCTGTTCCCACCTTTCCTGCACCTATGAATCCAATTTTGATCATATTTTTTATTGTCCCGTATTTTTTGAAAAAAAAGACCTTCTCAGGCACGACCGTAAGAAGGTTAACTATGTTGTCTGTTCCGTCCGTCTCGGTCGACTCTGATCCAAGCGAGCTTTGCTTTTAAAAGAACTTTTGTTTTTGCTTACTGCCGTTAGGTCACTAGCAGGAAAATACTATCATTTTCAGGTAAATATGTCAAGATATTTTGCATGTGTTTGTTTTCTTTTTCAGTTGATTGTATATGCTGGTGCGTGCTATAATTTTGCCTGCTATAGTTGTGCATTATTATAGGTTAGATTGTACGTTTAGGGCTCGTAGCTCAGGGGTAGAGCGGTCGGCTCATAACCGATTGGTCGTAGGTTCGATCCCTACCGAGCCCACCAAAATCCCTCTCTTGGGATTTTTTAATCTATGTCAAATTTGGAGGTCATAATTGAGTAACGTTAGGCGCCTTTATGAGCTTCAGGAAATCGATCTCGCCATTAAAGATGACAACAAGTCTATTTATGATATCGAAGGCAAATTGCAGGATGACAGCACGGTGGTGGAGGCCAAGGCAAAGCTGGAAGAGGAAGGAAGTCGCCTGTCTGAGATGCGTAAAACCGAAAAGCAGCTGGATTGGGACATTGAAGAGCTGAGCGTTAAGATGAAAGATGTAGATAAGCAATTGTACGGCGGCTCGGTGAAGAACCCCAAGGACCTTACCAGTCTAAACGAGGAGCTTGAGCATTTCAAGCAGCGTAGAGGGATCATGGAGGATGGACTGTTAGACTTGATGACCGATCTGGAGCAGCAACAGCGTGCTTTTGATTACGCAAAGAGCGAGTTGGGAAAGGCTCAAGTTGAGTGGCGGGAAAACAATGGTCATCTGGTAGAGGATAGGGATCGATTAAACAATGAGACCGCTGAACTTGAGGGCAAGCGCGAGGATGCGGCCTCTCAGGTTGATAAGTCCGACCTTGTTATATATGAGAGATTAAGAAAAACCAAAGGCGGCGAAGCGATAGCTAGGGTTGAACAGGGCATGTGCAGGGGTTGCAGGATCAACCTGCCCACACATACATTACAGAAGGTCAGAACCGGCCAGGAACTGGTGTATTGCACCAACTGCGGTCGCATTTTGTATATAAGTTAGGATGGTTCATGCTTAAGCAGAAGGCGTTTATTCTACATACCGATGGGGGGGCTCGCCCCAATCCGGGTCCGGCATCTATCGGCATCGAAATTAAAAGTTCTGATGGGAAGTTTGTAAAAGAGATATCGCGCGATATAGGCCATGCTACCAACAACCAGGCAGAATACAGGGCACTGATAGTTGGACTTGAGGAGCTGGCTGAACTTGGGGCTGAGCATGTTAACATTGAAATGGATTCGCAGCTTGTTGTCAGGCACATCAAAGGGCAGTATCGCGTTAAGGATAAGGATTTGAAGCCTCTTTACGATGATGCTCTTAGACTTTTAGACAACCTTGCCTCTTATAATATCAAGCACATTCCCCGCAGCAAGAACAAGGTGGCTGACTCACTGGCTACCAAAGCTCTTACCGATCGCAAGTCAAACTGAATATTCCCCACTGCTTGTTTTATACTCTCTTATTCCCTATTATATAGACTAGTAAATTAGTAGTCTTTTTATGAAGTTATCAACTAAATGACGATACACAACCAAGGCCATTGTTGATCTTGCCTTGAATTATACACAAGGCCCGGCTATGCTCAGGGAGATCGCCGAAAGGCAGGGTATATCCCAGCGCTATTTGGGGCAGCTGATCATACCTTTGACCGATGCTGGATTGGTTAGGGGTATACGCGGCAGGCGCGGCGGATTTATGCTAGCCAAGCCGCCGGAGCAGATAACACTCAGTGAGGTTATCTGCATTTCAGAGGGCAAGATAAGTTTTGAGGAGTGCGTGGATAAACCTGAAATATGTGGGAAATCAGATAGCTGCGTTATTCGCAATATCTGGTCAGAAACAATGGAGGCTGTCGATAAGGTCCTAAATTCTACAACCTTGCAGGACCTGATGGATCGACAGACTGGAAAGGAGACGGCATGCCTAAGACAATCGCAGAGATAAACGAAAAGATCCGCAAGGGTCAGGCGGTGGTGGTGAACGCTGAAGAGGTAGTGGAGATAGTAAAGAAAATGGGCATGTCGAAGGCGGCCCAAGAGGTCGATGTGGTTACTACTGGAACCTTTGGGCCGATGTGTTCTTCCGGGGCTTATTTCAATGTCGGACACACCAAGCCTAAGATCAAGCTGGGTGGTGGCAGGTCGTACCTAAACGATATACCGGTTTATACCGGGCTAGCAGCGGTTGATGTTTTCTTAGGGGCAACCGCAATACCGGATGATGACCCCAGAAACAAGGTTTATCCGGGCCATTTCAACTATGGCGGCGGGCACGTAATCGAAGATCTGGTGGCGGGCAAGGATGTAAGGCTATCGTCAACCGCATACGGCACCGATTGCTATCCGCGGAAGAAGCTTGATACCTGGATAAACATAAAAGATATGAACCAGGCAACGCTTTTTAACGTTCGCAACGCCTATCAAAATTACAATATAGCGGTCAATGTGTCGGACAAGATGATCTATACCTACATGGGCGTTCTGAAGCCTAATCTAGGCAATGCCAACTATTGCTCGGCCGGTCAGCTGTCGCCACTGCTCAATGACCCTTACTACAAGACGGTGGGTATTGGAACTAAGATATTTTTAGGTGGTGGCGTTGGCTACGTGGCGTGGCAGGGTACGCAGCACGCTCCCGACAGCTTGCGTGGCGACAACGGTGTTCCTAAAAGAGGCGCCGGTACGCTGGCGGTAATTGGTGATATGAAGCAGATGTCTCCCCGGTATCTGGTGGGCACCAGCTTTTTGGGTTACGGTTGCACCATGACGGTGGGTATCGGATTGCCGATCCCCATTCTGTCCGAGGAAATATTGCAATATACTACGGTGACCGACGATGAGATATTTGCGGCGGTTATCGATTACTCGGATGCGTACCCGAATTATAAGCCGGATATTCTGGGTGAGGCGAGCTATGGGCAGCTCAGAAGTGGTAAAATAGAGATGGATGGCAAGGAAATTCCCACGGCGGCGCTGTCCAGCTATCCCAGGGCGCTGGAGATTGCCAACACGCTCAAAGAGTGGATCAAAAAGGGCGACTTCGCCCTGACCGATCCCGTAGAACTGATACCGGGCGTGGAGCAGGGCGTTACCTTTAAACCGCTTAACGAACGTCCCGTAGAGGAGAAATAACAAAGTTGCCGGAAATAAAGCATTTCATCTGCCGCACCTGTGGCAACAAGGTGGAAACTGGTGAGGGCAAACCTCCATGTGAGGTGCTCAAGGGGTGGGTTATGGCCACTCAGTGGAAGGACTTTGAGTCGGTAAACCAGTATGTTTTCTGCTCATTCAGTTGCCTCAAAAGATGGGTGGACTCTAAGGTGCCCAGCGTGCCTGATGTGTTCATCAAGTCATTTCTTGAGGATGAAGATAAAAACAAATAGGAGGATACAAAGGTGAAAGAAAAGGTAGAGGCTGCATTGAATGCTATCAGGCCTGCTCTTCAGAACGATGGTGGAGACGTTGAGCTGGTTGATGTTTCAGACGGTATTGTTAAAGTAAGACTGACGGGTGCCTGTGGCGGCTGCCCCATGTCAACCATGACGCTTAAGATGGGCATAGAGAGAGTTATCAGAGAGCAAGTACCTGAGATCAAAGAGGTCCTCTCTGTAGAGTAGGCACACATCGTAATTTTTAGTATAGGGGGGTGGAACCGTGGCTGTTTCAAGAAGAGTTGTTTTACGGTTTCCACGTTCGTTGGTCGATCAGCCTATCGTAAGTAAGCTGATCAGAGACTACAACCTTGATTTCAATATCTTGAAGGCCTCCGTAAGTCCCAGGGAAGAGGGGCTTCTGGTCCTGGAGTTGATGGGGCAAAGTAAGGATTTTGACAAGGCCATGGCTTATTTGACTGAAGCGGGCGTGGTAACTCAGCCGCTTAGCCGGGATATCCGGCGTAACGAGCAGCGTTGTACCGATTGTGGTGCCTGTGTTGTCATGTGCCCCACGGGCGCTTTTGAGGTGGATGAGGTAACGCGCAAAGTACTTTTTGAAGATACCAAGTGCATTGCCTGTGAGCTTTGTCTGCTCACCTGTCCGCCAAGGGCTATGGAACTCACTTTTTAAGCTTTGTAATGTTCGAACCAAGAACATATCGACACTGGATTAATGGCGCTGATTTAGTTGACGCCGTAGTTATGGTCAAAGAGACCGACCTTTACATACGCGCGCAAAGGAATTTGGAGGAAGAAGCGAAAGCTTCTATTTTAAAATATAGGGCTTATTTAGAGGAATACATTAAAACAAACCCGCATTTTCTGGCTGCACTGAATCCAATCGAAGTTGCTGATGGTGCTCCCGATATAGTGGTGGAGATGGCCGGGGCGGCAAGGAAGTGCGGTGTGGGACCGATGGCGGCGGTGGCAGGTGCAATAGCAGAGTACGTGGGCAAAGAACTTTTGGATTACTCCAACGAAGTTATAGTGGAAAACGGCGGTGACCTTTTCCTGAAGGTGGATACAAAAAGGCAGGTGGGCATCTACGCCGGAGATTCAGCGCTTAGCGGTAAGCTTGCAATCGAAGTTTGGCCGGAAGAGACGCCGATGGGTATGTGTACGTCGTCGGGGACGGTGGGCCATTCGCTCAGCTATGGCAAGGCCGATGCAGTTATCGCAGTTTCGCCGTCGACGGCTCTTGCTGATGCCGCAGCAACGGCAATAGGCAACATAATGAAGAATGTTCGTGATATAAATAAGGCGATAGATTTTGCCATGAGTGTGGATGGGCTGGATGGCATTGTAGTGATAAAAGGCAGTGATATGGGCATTTGGGGTAAAGTAAGGCTGTCTGAAGCTTAAAGAGAGGCCATATGCTATCTGAGCGCGAGCTTAAAAAATACGATCGCCAGATGATGATAAAAGACTTCGGCCCAGAGGGGCAGGAGAAGCTCAAACAGGCGAAAGTTCTAATCGCTGGGGCGGGTGGCCTGGGCTCACCCATATCTGTTTATCTGGCCGCGGCCGGCGTGGGCAGGCTAACAATCGTTGATTGCGATACTGTGTCTATAAGTAATCTGAACCGACAGATAATGTACGGGGAGAAAGACGTAGACAGGCAAAAAGCTCAGTCGGCACAGGAGACCATCGCCGGGCTCAATTCCGATATTATTGTTCGGGGGATTGCGGAAAAAATAGCCGAGGAGAACGTTGACGACCTGGTCGGCGATAATGATCTGATAGTTGATGCCATGGACAACGTGCCGACCAGGTTGCTTATAAATAAGGTCGCCATTAAGAAAAGCATACCCGTTTTTCATGGTGCGGTGTATGGCTTTGATGGCAGGGTGACCACGATTATTCCGGGCGTCACCCCGTGTCTTAGATGCCTGTATCCCAAAATACCGCCCTCATCAAAATTTCCGGTAGTTGGTGTGGCTCCCGCGATAATAGGATGCATTCAGGCTGCAGAGGTGATAAAATATATAGTTGGTATCGGTGAACTGCTTACGGGCAGAATACTGATTTACGACGGACTGAAGTCCAGGTTTTTGCATATAGACGTAAAGCGCAAAACGGGATGTGACGCTTGCGGTCACATTTAGCAGCGATTGAGGGAGGACAATGAGCATAACCGTAACTCTAGCAGCGGCAATTATGGAAGAGGTAACCCGCAGTATGGATAAAGTAGAGGTTAGCGGAGTATCCACCTTCCAGGACATTCTAGATAAGCTGGAAGTTATGTTTCCTGGCTTTAACGAATTGATGTACAACGATAATGGCAGACTCAACGCCATTCTGGACGTATATATCAACGGCGAAAGCGTTTATCCCGATGAGCGTGTAGCGAAGGTAAAGGACGGCGACGTTGTCTCCATCACCATGCTCTACGAGGGGGGCTAGTTGAGCATTACGTTGAAGCTGGGCGCGCCGGTGTTGCAGGCGGTAACGGGCGGGCAGGAAGAAGTGCAGGTGGCCGATGCGTCTACCTTGAAGGATGTTCTAAAAAGGCTTGAGGCGCACTTTCCCGGGGTCGGTCAGTATCTATACGACAACAGTGGTGAGCTTAAATCCACTTACGATGTTTATATAAATGGCAAAGGCATCGATCCGGTTGCGCTGTCGGCCAAGGTAATAGACGGCGATGAGGTTACAGTAACCATGTTTTTTTGTTTCCCAAGGAGTGGATAGTGAGTATAAAGGTAAAGATCCCACCCATATTGCAGGAGATAACCTCCGGCAAGGATATCGTTGAGGTATCGGGAGTATCCAGCTTCAAGGATGCGCTGGAGCAGTTGGAATCGCAATATCCGGGGATCAAGATGCAACTTTATGACAAGCATGGCAAGCTGTCGTCCATATACGAGATATATATCAACGGCCAAAGTGTATACCCCAACGAGCTTTCGGCTCCTTTGAGCGATGGCGATGAGGTTGCCATCGGCATGCTGTACATAGGCGGGTGAAGCATGTCCGGGCGGTCGGTGGCTGCTGATGCTATCCATTGTCGTGTGTTAGTGGTATAATAAACAGGTTATGCGCCCTTTGACTTTGAGGGGCGTTTTGTGGTATAAGAAATATTTGTTCATCATTTTTAAGGGGGGAAAAGCATAGCTAAAGAAGTCCGCGTAAATGATCGTATCAGATCGGCAGAGGTCCGGCTAATAGGTGATGCTGGCGAGCAGCTGGGCATTATGACGACGATCGAGGCCCTCAAGGTTGCCACGGAAAAGGGTGTGGATATTGTTGAGGTGGCGCCAACCGCTTCTCCACCGGTGTGCCGATTAATGGATTACGGTAAGTTCAAGTACGAACAGTCCAAGAAAAAGAAAGAGGCACGCAAGCATCAGCACGAGATGGTCCTCAGGGAAGTGCGGATGAAACCCAAGATCGATAACCACGATGTCGAGTTCAAGACTCGCATGGTAAGGAAGCTTATCGATGGTGGAGATAAAGTAAAGGTTACTATAACGTTCAGAGGACGTGAGATAACGCATCCCCAGATCGGCTGGGGACTGCTGCAAAGAGTATCAAAAGCAGTGGAGGATGTGGCAGTGGTGGAGAGAGCGCCATCCATGGATGGCAGGCGAATGATCTCCATATTGGCTCCAACCTCTGCCAAGAGACCTAAGGAGCAAAAGCAAAATGCCGAAGTTAAAAACCCATAAAGGCGCAAAGAGCCGTTTCCATATAACTGGCACCGGTAAGATAATGCGCACCAAGGGCGGCAAGAGTCATCTGCGCCGCAAAAAGCCGAAGAGAGTCAAGCGTCTCTACGACGAGAAGCTTGAGTTGCACCCCGCAGATAAAGAGAGAATCAAGAAACTGTTACCGTACGGATAAGCACAAGGAGGTTACCCTTGACTAGGGTAAGAGGTGGTTACACAACCCGCCGAAGACACAAGAAGGTTCTAAAGCTAACAAAAGGCCATCGTGGTACCAAGCACGCGCTATACCGTCGTGCTCACGAGTCGATGCTTCATTCGCTTGCCTATGCCTATCGCGACCGTAAAGACCGCAAGCACGATTTCAGAAAGCTGTGGATTGCCAGAATCAACGCTGCTGCCAGGCTTGAGGGCATGTCCTATAGCACGCTTATGTATGGACTGAAAAAAGCCGAGGTTGAGATCAACCGCAAGATACTGGCCGATATGGCTATTGCCGATCCGGCAGCATTTGCCAAGGTTGTTGAGCTGGCCAAAGCGCAAGCAGCATAAACTACTGAAAAATTTCTAGCTTATTTAACCTCTCTTGATTTCAAGAGAGGTTTTCTTTGTCTTTTTTCCTTGATAACGCGGCTACCCGTGGTCTATAATGTGAGCTTAAGTAAAACTTATGCTTAATGATTTAGACAAGCTCAAATCTCAGGCTATTGCGGAATTGCAAAGCATCACCGATGCGAATTCGATCGAGGATTGGCGTGTCGCCTATCTGGGCAGAAAAGGCAAACTTACGCAGATTCTGCGCGGCCTGTCGACTCTGCCTATTGAAGAGAGGAAGGCCGTTGGTGCCGCTGCGAACGATATCAAGGTTTTACTCGATGAAGAACTGAATAAAAGGCATAGGGCCATTAAAGAGGCCAGTCTTGACGGTGGTGCACAGGCCATCGACGTCACCCTGCCGGGCCGGACGGTGCCTCTGGGACGCTTGCATCCCACAACTCAGATAATACGTCAGATCAACGATGCCTTTACCTCCATGGGGTTTGAGGTGGTTGAGGGGCCTGAAGTTGAGTCGGACTACTACAATTTTGAGGCGCTGAACATTCCCAAAGACCATCCCGCCCGCGATATGTGGGATACCATATGGATAAGCCGCGATGAGGCAAGCCCTACCCTGCTGCGCACGCATACCTCACCGATGCAGGTGAGAGTAATGGAGAAGCGTCAGCCGCCGGTGCGTGTCGTCGTTCCAGGCAGGTGCTACCGCTACGAGGCTACCGATGCCACCCACGAATCCATCTTCTTTCAGATCGAGGGGCTGGCTGTGGACAAGGGCATAACCTTTGCCGACCTTAAGGGAACGCTGTACGAGTTTGCCAAGCGCCTTTTTGGGGCCGAGCGCAAGGTGCGTTTCCGCTGCGATTACTTTCCGTTTGTAGAGCCCGGAGTTGATATGTCCATCGACTGCTTCGTCTGTGGTGGCAAGGGTTGTCGTCTCTGCAGTAATACCGGCTGGATAGAAATTTTAGGCGCCGGCATGGTTCACCCCAATGTGTTACGGGGCGTAGGTTACGACTCTGATATCTATACAGGATTCGCTTTTGGGCTCGGCGTCGAACGCATATTCATGCTCAAGCACGGCATTGACGATATTCGACTTTTCTATGGGGACGATTTACGCTTTCTTAAGCAGTTTTAATCACTTTTTATGGTTTAGAATATGAAAGTATCTATTAATTGGCTCAAAGATTATGTGGATGTTATCATCCCGGCAGCCGATCTTGCCCATAAGCTGACCATGTCCGGCAACGAGGTTGAGGGGATGGAGGTTATCGGCGCTGCTTGGGACAAGGTCGTCGTCGGCCACGTGGTTGCGCTTGAGCCTCACCCCGACGCTGACCGCCTGCGTTTGGCAACTGTAGAGCTCGGTGGCGAACAGATGACGGTTGTATGTGGTGCTCCCAACGTACAGGTCAATGATAAAATCGCCTTTGCCCGCGTCGGCGCCAAACTCATCGATGGGCACAGCGGCGAGGCCATGGAACTTAGGCCCGCCAAGATTCGCGGCGTTGTTTCCTCGGGGATGGTTTGCTCCGAGATGGAGCTTGGTATGTCCGACAACCACAATGAGATCATAGTGCTGTCACCCGATGCGCCAGTGGGAATGCCACTTGCTGAGTACATGGGTGATACGGTTCTGGATATCACGGTTACTCCCAACCGCGCAGATTGTTTATCAATATTAGGTATAGCCAGGGAGACGGCGGCACTTACCGGTAAGACGATGACTATGCCCGAGGTCAAATATACCGAAGATGGTGAGCCGATAGATAAGTCGGTATCGGTTGCAATCGCAGACCCCGATTTGTGCTATCGCTACTGCGCAAGCCTTATCACAGGCGTCAAAATCGGCCCGTCGCCGGAGTGGATGCAGCGGCGTCTGCTGGCGTCCGGTATGCGCCCCATCAGCAACATCGTCGACATCACAAACTACGTTATGCTGGAGTATGGGCAGCCACTGCACGCCTTTGATTATGAGAGGCTTCCCGGAGGCAAGGTGATAGTGCGACGCGGAAAAGGTGAAAAGCTTACTACCATAGATGATGTTGATCGGAAGATCACGCCGCATATGTTGGCCATTGCAGATGAGAAAAATCCGATCGCACTTGCCGGAGTTATGGGCGGAGAGGCCAGCGAGGTAAACGAGAAAACTACTACTATACTATTGGAGTCAGCCAACTTCAACAGCGAGAATATTCGCCGCACCGCGCAGGCGATGAAGATGCGCTCCGAGGCGTCGCTGCGCTTTGAGAAGGGGCTTAGCCCGGAACTTGCGTTTTATGCTGTGCGCCGCGCCACGCAATTGATCGTCGAACTAACGGGCGGTGTAGCTGCCAAGGGCATCGTCGATGTCTACCCGGCGGTGGTAAAGTATGCGCCTATTTCGCTGACAGGCGATAGAGTGCGGCAGGTGCTCGGCACTGACATTGATCAGGATGAAATGGTTGGTGTGCTGGAAACACTGGGGTTTGAATGCGAACGCAAATCCACGGTTGAGCTGCTGGTGTCGGTGCCGTACTGGCGCACCGATGTGAGTCTGCCCGTTGACCTTATCGAAGAAATTGCGCGCATAACCGGATACGACCAAATTCCGACAACATTGCTGAGCAGTGAGATACCGCAGAACGAGTCGCATCCAATGCTCGCTTTTAAAGATAAAGTGCGGGACATACTTGTCGGCTGTGGAATGCAGGAGATAATAACCTATCCTTTGGTTAGTCGAGAAACACTTGATAAGATATCTGCGCCGGAGCCCATCCGACTGCTCAATCCCCTAAGTGCCGAGCAGGAATATCTGCGCACCAGCCTAAAACCCAGCATGCTGATGAAGGTTGCTGACAATGAAAAGCACGAACAGTCCTTGGGCTTGTTTGAGATTGGTCGCATATACCTAAGCCGAGAAAATGAACTACCTGATGAGCGCGAGGTACTTATGGGCTCAATAACCGGTCAGCGTGGGCAAAAAACCTGGAACACCGCTTCTGCAACGGTTGATTTCTACGACGCAAAAGGCATTTTAGAGGTGCTGTTTGGCCGGCTGGGTGTCGATGCTGCATTTGAGCCGGCGGAAGATGAAACGCTGGTCAAGGGTCGATGTGCAAGTATAGCCGTCGCGGGCCAGGCTATTGGCGTGATCGGCCAGCTTGATCCAAGGGTAGCTGAGTGGTACGAAGTGTCTTCCGATCCGGTGTACTTGTTTGAAATCGAATTGGACAAGCTGTTGCCGCTGGTTGAACCGCTGGGTGAGTATACTCCCATAGCCCGGTTCCCCGGAAGTACGCGTGACATATCGCTGCTGGTGGATATCGATCTGCCGTCGCAGAAGGTGCAGCATATTATCGAAGACACCAAGCTGGTGAGCAGTGTAGCACCATTTGATGTTTACACTGGAGATAAACTGCCTGCCGGTAAAAAGACGCTGGCCTACTCCATCGTTTACCAGTCGTCCGAGCGCACCCTTACCGATAAGGAAGTAAACAAGGTCCAGGACGGTCTGCTCAAACGCCTGCAAAAGACGCTGGGCGTTACTCTTAGGCAGTAATCGTTAACTCCAAAAAATTCCCCCTTTTCTTCTTTGGCCACGTGATGAATATTGGCTTATAGCCTCGCTGGATGATACAATGGAAGTGTGAATAAGAGTGTAACTGTCATTGTACTTGCGGGAGGAAAAGGCAAAAGGCTGGGCCAGGCCAAGGCCACGCTTAAGCTTGGCAAACGTACCATCATCGAGGATGTTGTTGATGAGATGGCCGGTCTTGCCAGCGAGGTGATCGTGGTAACATCGAATTCCCAAAACGACCTGCCTCACGGCCTGAAGGCCCAGGTGTTTACCGATATTCATCCCGGCAAAAGCGCGCTGGGCGGTGTTCATACCGGACTTGTAAAATCGAGCAATCGCTATAATCTGGTTGTTGCCTGCGATATGCCTTTTTTGAACTTGGATTTGCTGAAGCATATGATATCGCTGGCATCAGGCGTGGATATCGTAACCATCAAGGTGGGCCAAAATGTTGAGCCACTGCATGCTGTATACTCAAAGGGGTGCATTGATCACATCGAAAATATGTTTGAAAAAGAGGATCTACAGGTTAGCCATTTGCTGGATGCGGTTAAGGTGAGGTACATTAATGAGGATGAATTGGATGCGTATGACCCTCATCATTTGAGCTTTTTTAATATAAACAATAAAACCGATCTGGCGCGGGCCAAGAAGATTAAGGAGGCCACGGCCAAATGATTCCCATAGAAGAGGCGCTGGAAAAGATACTGAGCTACGTTGACGTTTTACAGCAGGAAGAAAAGCCTATTCTTGATATCATGGGCCAGGTCTTGTGCGAAGACGTTTATTCCGATATAAATGTTCCGCCTCTCGACAACTCAGCGATGGACGGATACGCGGTTCAGTCGGCAAGTACCGCCGGTGCGGTGCAATCGAGTCCTGCCATACTCAAGGTCACTGGCGAGGTTGCCGCGGGTTCGATAAGCGACAAAGTCGTTGAACCGGGCACTGCCATAAGAATAATGACTGGCGCACCGATTCCCGCCGGTGCAGATACCGTCGTCCAATTTGAAAATACAGATGAGGAAACCCGCAGCTCGTCAGGCAGGCCGCTTGATGAGATAGGCGTTCTCCATGAGACACCGGCCGACCTTAACATAAGACGTGCCGGTGAGGACATAAAGAAGGGCGACCTGGTACTTAAAGAGGGCATAGTGATTCGCCCGCAGGAAGTGGGGCTGCTGGCTTCGCTGGGCCGGGCCAGCGCCAAAGTGATCCGTCGTCCCGTTGTCGCCGTTCTTGCCACCGGAGATGAGCTGGTTAACGTGGGTGAGCCATTACCTGCCGGTAAGATCTATAACAGCAATACATTTAGCATGGCATCGCAGGTGTATCGCTATGGAGGCATACCCAAGATTCTGGGCATTGCCGCGGACAGCATAGATGCGCTGTGGGCCAAGATAAGCGAGGGATTGGATGCAGACATGC
>DAOUZV010000070.1 GCA_030665485.1 Chloroflexota bacterium
GGCTTCAAATCAAGCGTACCGCCAATAGCCGAGGCCACCGCGGATACGGCGCTGGTAAGATACCACGGCAGAAACACCCAGATGTGGGAAAGCAAAAGTGCAACCGCAAACCAGCGCTTCAACTACCTCTACAGCGAGCAAGAGCTTGCCGAATGGGTGCCCAAGATAAATCACTTGGCCGACAAGGCGAAACAGGTACACGTGCTCTTCAACAACCATTACCGGGACAAAGCGATAAGTAATGCCAAACAGATGAAGATACTGCTTAACGACTAGTGCGGGCCTTGACAACTCAAGCCGATAATATTATCATCAATCGTTTTAGTAAGTACTTCAACCATTAGCGGTACGATTCTTTGACCAGCGGAGGCAACCATAGCTACCGAACTGCTTAAAACCAAGTTTTATAAGCCACAAATGCCGCCGGAACTGATATCGAGACCGAGGCTGCTTGAAAAGCTGAATTCGGGACTTGGCGGCAAACTAACGCTTATCTCGGCACCGGCGGGGTACGGCAAAACCACCGCCTTGAGCGAGTGGATACGCAGCGTTGAAATACCAGCGTGCTGGATTTCACTGGATGCGTCAGACAACGATCCTGCCCGGTTCTGGGCCTATGTGATAGCGGCGCTTCAAACCATAAGGCCACAAGCGGGTAACTCAGCAGAAAAGCTTATTAATTCTCGTCAGCAGCTGCCCATCGAAGCAATACTGACCTCGCTGATCAACGACATCAGCACGGATGATGCCGAACTGATCATGGTGCTTGATGATTACTACCTCATCGACTTGGAAGCGATTCATAAGTCGGTTTCATTCCTTATAGATCATTTACCGCCACAACTGCACCTGGTTATTTCAGGCCGGTCCGACCCGCCGCTGCCTCTGGCCAGCCTGAGAGCCAAGGGCCTGCTATCGGAACTGCGTGCCGCCGACCTGTGCTTCGCCCAGCAGGAAGCCTCGGACTTCCTTAAACTGGCCACCGCGATCAATCTTTCTGAAAAGGACATGCTGCTGCTGCAGGAGCGTACCGAGGGCTGGATCGCCAGCCTGCAAATGGCGGCGCTTTCGCTGAAAGACAGGGAGGATGTATCGGGCTTCATCAATTCATTCAGCGGCAGTCACCGATATATTCTCGATTACCTCACCGAGGAGGTGCTGCGCCGGCAAAGTGACCGAACCAGGGCCTTTCTACTCAAAACCTCTATAGTAGACCATCTGTGCGGTCCAATATGTGACGCCGTTACCGGAAGAGACGATGGCCAACGGGTTTTGGAGCACCTGGATGAAGCCAACCTGTTTGTTAAACCTCTGGACAACGAGCGATACTGGTATCGCTATCACCGCCTGTTTGCCGACCTGCTTAAGAACCAACTTATGCGAACACATCCTGATGAGGTGCACGACCTGCATTTAACCGCCGCAAAATGGTATGAAGAAAATGGCTTTATTCAGGGAGCTATGCATCACGCCTTTGCCGTAAACGATTGCGAATATGCGGCAGATCTTATAGAGCAGTCGGCCTTCAACCTTTTGACCGAGGGTAAAAGCTACGCTCTTCAAACCTGGTTGTCAAAATTGCCGAAAGAGCTTGTTGCGTCACGGCCATGGCTGTGCATCTGGGGCGGATGGTCTTACCTGCTTACCACCTCACAACCAAGCGATATCGAGCCATTCTTGCACAACGTCGATGTCAAACTGCCCGAGATCGAAGTGCGATGTAAAGAAACACCGGATGATACATCCAAAATCAAAGGTTACTCGCTTACGCTTCGCGCAATTTTGGCCCGCCACACAGGAGAGCTCAGGCGCAGCATAGAACTCAGCCATCAAGCATCGGAATACGTATCGGAAGACGACCAGTTTGCCCGCAGCTATATCTTGCTCAACCTTACCGTTTCCCATTTTTACAATGGAGAGCTGGAAATCGCCAGAAGTTACGCCGAAAAAACAATGGCACACGCCCGTGAAACAGAATCCATCTATGATGACATCGTCTGTACTATTCTTATGGCTCATATCGAGGAGCAACAGGGAAATCTTACAAAGGCAAAAATAATATTCCGGCAGGCCATAGAACTCGGCACACAGCCCGGCAATTACATTCTACCGGCCACATGCAGAGCCTTTCTAGGACTCGGTACCATAGCTTATGAGCAAAACGAGCTTGATGCAGCACAGGATTATTACCACAAAGCGATCGAACTGGCAAGGCAGGGCAACGAGATTCTAACCGCTATAGGTGGCTACGTTTTGCTGGCGTGGCTCAACCAGATACGCGGAAACGCGGATAAAGCCGATGAACTACTCGCTCAGGCGCAATCATTTGCCTACAAAGCATATACCGCCGATATCGAAGGCTATTTCGAAAGCTGGAAGGCGCGCTTTGCTCTGGCCCGCGGCGACATGGATACAGCCAAGAGATGGGCTAAGGAACAGAAAAGCGTTTTCACTTCTCCTGATACGATGTTCTACACATATGCAAATGGTTTAACAGCAACGTTCATCAGAATACGCATTGCCATTGGCAACCTCGATGATATTCTTCCAACGTTAGAAAATACGAAGAGGAATCTGGAAAGTCAAGGGCAAACCGGCTGGCTGATCGAGGTACTGGCACTCGAGTCGATTGTCCAGGATACGATCGGCGATACCGAAAAAGCGCTTGCCACGCTTGAGCAGGCGTTTAAACTGGCCGAACCGCAAGGCTACATTCGCCTATTCGTAGACGAAGGCGAGCCAATGGCCAAACTGCTGCGGCTGGCGACATCGCGCGGCATAATGCCCGCCTATGTCAATAAACTGCGCAGCGCCCTGCACAGCCAGGAGCAGGAGCATCCAGCCAAACAGTCGCCGCTGGTCGAACCCTTGAGCCAGCGCGAGCTTGAGGTACTGGAACTGCTCGGTGCCGGCAAATCCAACCAGCAGATAGCGGACGATCTCATCCTCTCCATCGGAACGGTAAAAAAACACGTGTACAACATCTACGGCAAGCTCGGCGTTGAGCGCCGCACCCAGGCCATCGTCCGTGCCAGAGAGCTGGGCCTTATCTAACCTATTTTTTATAAATAAACCCATCAACTACTACTTTTGTTCACTGACACTTAATACGGTTTGATGCCATGCTGTATTTAGCAAAGAACCGAGCAGATATAAATCGAAAAGGGGCAGCCAGAACAGATCAACAAACCGAGCCAAACAGGGTATTGACATATTTGTAACTATATGCAAATGCTTACCCTGTACGGACTCATGGGCAAACCGGGCAAGGAACCCAAATTTTAGCAATGCAGGAAAGGGGAACCGATGACCGACGCAATCGTTGCAGAGAATCTTACCTACAAATACGGCGACCTGATGGCCGTTGACCATATCAATTTCAACGTGGCCGAAGGAGAGATATTCGGCTTTTTGGGCCCCAATGGCGCCGGCAAATCCACCACCGTCAAGGTGCTGACTGCACAGATGAAGCCCAAAGAAGGCAAGGCGATGGTATTGGGTATGGACGTTACCACCAACGTGCGTGCAGTTCAATCGGAAATAGGCGTCTGCTTTGAGCTGCCCAACATGTACGAGCAGATGAGCGCTCTTGAAAACCTCAAGCTGTTTGCACGGCTGTTTGGCACAACTGATTTCGATGGATACGACCTGCTGCGCCGCGTTGACCTTACCGGACGCGAGAAGGACCGCGTGCAGAACTACTCCAAGGGCATGCGGCAGCGCCTCATGGTGGCACGCGCACTGGTGAGCAAGCCCAAGGTGCTGTTCCTTGACGAGCCGACTTCAGGGTTGGATCCGACGTCGGCAGACGGCATACGCGACATCATCCGCAAGGAGTGCGACCGCGGAGCCACCGTCTTTTTAACAACGCACGACATGACGGAGGCAGGTGAACTGTGCGACCGCGTCGCCTTCATGAACCAGGGCAAACTCGTGGCGCTCGATACTCCGCATAACCTTAAACTCAAATACGGCAGGCGCGCGCTCAAAGCGCAGGTGGCCGGCAAAGGTGGAGAGCTTGAGGACCGCGAGGTGGTGATGGACACAGCGGATACGGCAAAGGCTGTTGAGCAGCTGTTCTCACAAGAAAAGGTGGTAACCGTGCACAGCGAAGAAGCAACGCTCGGCGCCATATTTATGCAGATTACGGGAAGGGGCCTGCAGGGATGAATGCGCGCATCATAGCTGCCCTGGTCATGAAAGACATAGTGCTTATTTTCAGAAATAAGCTATTTCTGCTGATCACGGTTTTCGGCACCATAGCCTACATCGCCATATACTTCGTAATGCCCACCACGGTTAATGAGAGCCTCAAAATCGGGCTCTATTCGGACGTGACGCCGGTGCCGCCGGTTTTTCAGCAGCTCATAGATAAAGGTCGGGAAGGGCTGGAGGTGGAGCAACTGGCCTCAGATCAAGCATTACGTGATGCGGTGGATGAAGGCCAGTATATCGCAGGCATAGCGCTTCCGGCAGATATACTAACGGGCGATGATCCTCAAATCCAGCTATATTCCAGAGGCGACACCCCAACGGAGGTAGTACAGTCTTTGGATTACGTGGTTTCGGAACTGGCCTACCTGCAGGACGGTCAGCTTCCGGTAACATCGCAAACGGTGCTTGGCACGGATTTGCTGGGCGCACAAATACCCATGCGCAACCAGCTGCGTGCTATCCTGCCCGCCATTCTTATAATAGTGCAAATCTTCGGGCTGGCAACGCTGATAAGCGAGGAGTTTGAGGGACGCACCGTGCGTGCCGTGCTGGTATCTCCGGCAAACATCGTTGACTTCTTTTCAGCAAAGGTCGTTTTCGGTGTTGGCATGGCCTTTGGGCAGGGGTTGCTGATCGTGGCAATTATCGGCGGGCTGGGTACACAAGCGGGCATAGCAATACTCACCATATTTTTGGCATCATTGGTGGTTACCGGAATCGGCTTCCTTGCCGGGGCATTCAGCAAGGACAATATGTCGGCAGTATCATGGAGCTTTGTGGTAATGATGCTCTTGCTCATGCCCGCAATGACCGCGCTCACACCGGGAGCTGTTTCGGTATGGGTTAAGATCATTCCATCATACTACTTTGTAGATACATTGCACCGCGCCGGTAACTTTGGCATGGGCATATCAGACCTCTGGCCTAATCTGCTGATCATGTTTGGATTTGCCGCCGTCTTCATCTCGCTTGGCATTTTGGCACTGAGGAGGAAGGTCCGATGAGTCTTAAACGTGTTGGTATTTTAGCACTTAAGGATTTGCTGCACGGCTCAAGAAGCTTCCTCATTATCTTTGTAATCATTCTGCCTCTTTTGATGTGGCTTCTGGTGGAAATGATATTCAGCGGAACATCGGTGCCCCGGTTGGGAATAGCCGATGAGGGCTCATCTGCCTTGCCGGCTATAGCACTTACCTACGATTCAATAGAGTTGACAGAATACGACTCTGCTGAAGCCTTAACACGGGCCGTGGAGGATGGCAATGTGCATGCGGGCATAGTACTGCCCGCCGGATTCGACGCTGCGGCAACCGCCAGCAGTCCCAATCTAACCATCTATATTTGGGGAGAGACACTGGCCAAGGACCGTAATATTCTGCAGTCCACCGTATCAACAATGGTAAGAGAGGTTGCAGGGCAAGATGCTCCCGTTACCATAAATCCCGTTGCCACAAGTGTAGGTGAAAGCATCCCATGGAGCCAGCGACTGGCGCCATTCATAGTGGTAATGCCGATAGTGATGGGGGGTATATACCTTACAGCAACGTCGGTAGTGCAGGAAAAGGAAAGAAAAACGCTCAATGCGCTGGTGGTAACCCCGGCGTCGCTTACAGAGGTTTATCTGGCAAAGGCTCTGCTCGGCTTCATATTCAGCCTGATTATGGGACTCATCATCCTGCTGCTGACCGATGCGCTGGGCAACCAGCCGTGGCTGCTCATACTGTTCATGGCGCTTGGTACCGTAATGGCGGTGGAGATCGGCCTGATATTCAGCTCCTTCGTAGGCAATATCAACACGCTCTTTGCCACCGCAAGGCTGGCCCAGATGATAATACTTATACCTGCCCTGTTCTACATGTTCCCCTGGTTCCCACAATGGGTTGCCCAGATATTCCCATCGTACTATTTTGTAAAGCCCATCATGGATATAAGCCAGTCGGGCGCAACATGGGCGGATGTTTCCACGGAAGTCCTCATCCTTATCGGCTGCAATGTAATCATAGGCACAATAGCCTGGCAGATGATAAAGCGCATCAAGCAGTTCGCCGCATAAGAGCGCAACACGCGATAAAAGTGCTATACTCAAGCTGCTATTCCGACAATAGGAGTGCGTAGTGATTAAA
>DAOUZV010000181.1 GCA_030665485.1 Chloroflexota bacterium
GAGAGGTGGGATAGCTTGAGGGTGTATCAGGGTGTTATAACTAGAGACCTGTTTTTCAGCTGCAATACGCCAATAGCAAAGTTCAACACCGCACCAAGGCAAGCTGCTGCACATGCAATAAAAGAGATTAATGTCAATATATCTGGCTGGTCGTAAACATGTATTGCTCCATAATGATTGAAATCTATACTTAAACTTGTCATCTTGAGTGCTTCGTATATAACTGGTCATGCGGCATCTGGTGCGGTATAAGTGAGTGGGGTTTTTCCTGACCGTGCGCTTCCATCAATGCTTCATCGGCAAAAATATCCTGCGGCTTGCCCTCGGCAACAATCACACCCTGATCTATAAGGACGACGCGATGGCAAATCTCTAGTATCATCTCCAGGTCGTGCGCGGCAATCAGCGTTGCGTGCTCCGACTCCTGCAGCATGCTAATAAGCCGGCGCCGCGAGCGTATGTCAAGGTTGGCGCTGGGCTCGTCGTATATGATCAAACGCGGGTGCATCGCCAGCACGCCGGCAATGGCCACCATGCGTTTTTCTCCCTGCGAAAGGTGGTGCACCGGGCGCTCCGACAATGCGACACAGCCTGTTGTCTCCAGCGCGGCCCTCACCCTCTTTTCTATCTCAGCTTTGGGCAAATCCATGTTCTGAGGCCCAAAGGCAACGTCCTCCCATACGGATGGACTGAATAATTGATCGTCAGAATTCTGAAAAACCAGCCCCACATCGGGATAAAACTCGCCGCTGCGCACAGCATCGCCGAACAGTGTGATATCACCGCTTAACGGCTTGAGTACACCGCACACCAGCAAAAAGAACGTCGTCTTGCCCGATCCGTTGGGGCCCACCAAACCCACCTTTTCGCCGGGCTTGATTTCGATATTAAACTCTTTGAGCACATCGGCCCTATCTGGGTAAGAAAACGTTAGATTTTTAACCGTCAGTACTGGCTCAACGGCATATTCTTTATGCATTACTACTCCTATTTTGTGGATATCATTGCAGCCATGTGGCTATCTGGTGCCCCAGCAGCAAATCTCCAATGACGAATCCGGCCGCAATTGCCAACAAAGCGACAAGCGCAAGCCAATCATAGAAAGTTGACTTAAACTCTTCTTTTGGCCGCGGCGTGTTGCCGTAGCCACGTAAAATCATGGCTTTATAAACCGTATCGGCGCGCTCGTAGCTGTGCACCAGCAGGCTGCCCCCCACCCATGCCAGTGTGCGCAGCCCCTTGATGCTGAAATGCTTAGCTCTAAAACCACGCATCTTCATCGACGTGCGCATCCTTCTTAAGTCATCGCCCAGTTCGTTCAGGTAGCGGAAGGTAAGCAGCACCATATCAGCCAGAATGGCCGGCAGCCGCAACGCCCGCATCGCCTTTATCGTTTTCAAAAACGGCGCTGAACCGAAAAGCACCAGTACAACAGTCAGTATCGATACGAATCTGATGGCGATGAGCAGTGCGCTGAAAAGCCCCTCTTTGTGCAAATCGAACGGGCCTAGGCTGGCCACAACCTCACCCTCCGATAGTAAAATCAAAATAAGAACGATAGCCAGCAGAAAAACCGACGGGTACCTCATACGCTTCAGCCAAAAGACAACCGGCAGTCTGGAAACAGCGTATATAACAGCAGTTATCGCCAACATGGCTATAAGCATGCGCAAATCCCGTACGTAAGCAAAGGCAAACGCCAGTACAATTAACCCTATCAGTTTCAGGCGGGGATCCCATCTGTTAATAAGCGATAATCGATTGCTATGCTCGTCTATTCCAAACATTACACGCCATCCAAAATCTGGGGCCTTACCCTGTGTAAAAATACCGCCAGCATCGCCGTAATCGTACCTTCAATAGCAATCAAAGGCAAATTGGTTATTACAAGTGAATATATTGCAGTGCGCTGGCCTGTTTCAGACAGATCGGCCGATATGAACGATACCGCAATCCCCACATACAGTGCCAGCGATATAGCTATGGCAATAGCACCGGCAACAAACCCGAATACGGCCGTTTTGGCACGACTTTCACTTTTCCCTGTTTTTCGTAAGCGGAATATATAGAAACTGACGATTGCAGGCAGCCCCATTATCACCGCGTTAACACCCAGTGTGGTAAGCCCACCATGCCCAAACATGACCGCCTGAAAAAACAGGCCTATGAGTATTGCAGGCAAGGCGAAATACCCCAATACAGCCCCCAGCAGGCCGTTTAAGACCAGATGCGCACTGCCAATAGGCAGCGGAATACTTATCAAAGAGGCTATAAAGAATGCAGCAGTCAGCAAAGAGGCCTTGGGAACATCCTCTCTAGGATTTTCCCTTTTATTTATTTTGCGTATAGAATACCACGTTGCCGCCGCAGTAATTGCATAACCCCCGGCAATTGCCGGCAATGTTAAATATCCCTCAGGAATGTGCATTCGCCTCTCGCTTTCTCCTGAAGTACAGCGCCGTGCCGATAATCCCCCAGATAACACACACCGACATTAGTACAATCTGCAGCGTCGAAAAATCGCCTATTCCTCCCGATACCGACACGTTTTGCCCAACGGACACATACATCAGATGCGAATGATCGTGGTTTATCCGCACCTTCCAATCGCCCGGC
>DAOUZV010000068.1 GCA_030665485.1 Chloroflexota bacterium
CCCTGCCGATAATGTTATTAGTACAACACAGATCGATAAAAGGATGCGTTTTTGCATTTAACTCCAGCCGTTTAAGAAATCAACATGCTTTACTACAGCGCTACAGATAGCATATAGGGCGCTGCCCGTAGCTGTCAAATATAAAATGGCAAAGTTTGAAGCTAACTACATTTGCGTTGATTCGATAGGCCAAAAGATGCTAAACTTGCAGCTACATTCTATGAGATATGAAGTAAAGGTAGAGAGTTTTGATTCTATTGCCGGTTACCGGCAAGATAAGCAATCTCGGCTGAAATGGGATTGTATATTTGTTTTGCCTGGCTGGCTTGAATCGTGGTGGCAATCTTTCGGTGCTGATGATTTATGCCTGCTGTCGGTTAGGGATGATGATAAGGTGATTGGTATTGTGCCTCTTCGGATTAAGGGCAAGCAAGCGCGTTTCATCGGTGACTCCGACGTTTGTGACTATCTGGACTTTGTTGTTGCACCCGAAAGAGAGGCGGATTTCTTTAAAACGGTAATAGACTATTTAAGACATCAAGGCGTTGAGCACCTTAATCTGGCTCATGTAAGTAAGGGTTCTGTTGTCTGGACTCACCTGCTCAATGAGACGGCGCGGGATCGTGGATACGACGTTGTTGTTGATCAAGAGGATGTGCTTGTAGAAATGGATTTACCCGACACCTGGGAGGCGTATCTGGCCTCATTGTCGACGAAGCAGCGGCATGAGGTAAAGCGTAAGCTGAACAAGCTGGCAAGCGCCGGTAATGCCAATTATCGCGTTTGTGACAACGCCGAGGCGATGGACACATTTCTTGCGCTTTTCAGCAGGAACAAAGAAGAAAAAGTTGCCTTTATGACACCGCAGATGCAGTTGTTTTTCATCTCGTTAGCTCAATCTATGGCTGAGATCGGCATCCTGAAAATTGGCGTATTGGAATTGGACGCATTGCCGGTTGCGGCGGTTATGTGTTTCGATTACGACGGTGTTGTATACTTATATAATAGTGCATATGATGCCAAGTACGGGGTATTGAGCGTTGGCCTTATATCCAAGATAATGTGTATTAAAGACAGTATTGAGAAAGGCGTAAAATCGTTTAATTTTTTAAAAGGCGCTGAGGAGTACAAATACCGCCTTGGTGGAGCAGAAGTCCCCGTGTATAACTGTCAAATAAATATCTGATGGCTGGGTGTTGAACTTTTTATGGATAGAGAGCGATTGAAAATAGCGATGTTAAGCGTCCACAGCTGTCCTCTTGAAAGGCTGGGTGGCGAGGATACCGGCGGCATGAGTGTTTACATACGGGAGCTAGCACGCGAGCTGGGCGGATTCGGACACAAGGTAGATATTTATACGCGTGCACACAGTCACCTGGACGGTCGAATCGTTGAAATGTCACCCAACGTTCGCCTTATACATCTTGAGGCAGGCGAGGTTGGGGAGATAAATAAGCTGGCCATTTATCCTCACGCGCACGATTTCGCTCGCAATATCGCAACTTTCAGCAAAGAGAGCGGCATTGAGTATGATTTGATCCATTCGCACTACTGGTTATCCGGCTGCGTGGGTACGTGGCTGCAGGACTGGTGGAATATACCTCACATAACCATGTTTCATACGCTGGGCGCGGTTAAGAACGCCGTTGGTGTGGGAGGTACCGAGCCGGAGCTTCGTATAGAGTCGGAGGGCCGTGTAGTTGAAAAATGCCATCGCATTATCGCCGCCACGGAACGAGAAAAGGCTGACCTGGTGCATCACTATAATATCGTTTCGGATAAGATCAAGGTTATTCCCTGTGGCATCAATCTGGACCTTTTCCAACCTGTCGACAAGAAGGAGGCGAGGCGACGTTTGGGCATGAACGGACACAAAGTGGTTCTGTTTGTGGGCAGGATTCAGCGGCTCAAGGGCTTGGATAGGTTGCTCGGGGCGATGAGCTATTTGAGGCAGGATGAAGACGTCAAGCTGATGGTAGTTGGTGGTGACGCCAGAACTCAGAGTGAAGTTGAGCGTTTGCGCAAAGTATCGGGCGATATGCAAATCCAGAGCATGGTTGATTTTGTGGGCCAGGTGGACCAGAAGGAACTGCCGTTTTATTATAGTGCCGCCGACGTTTGCGTTATCCCGTCCTATTACGAAAGCTTCTGCCTGGTGGCGTTGGAGTCGCTGGCCTGTGGAACGCCTCTGGTGGCAACCGATGTTGGTGGCATAAGCGGCGTTGTCAAACAAGGCGAAAATGGCTACATAGTGGCGGGCAACGATCCTGTGTATATTGCGGATGCGCTCGGGGCTTTGCTATCGGGTCAGTATACACCGGATTCTGTGCGGGATGCGGTGATTGAGTATGAATGGTCGAATATCGCTGAAGCAGTGGTCGAAGAGTATCAAGAGATGCTCAAAAAAGGTGATCATTCCAAAACTTTTTCATAGCACTGACTGGTCGCTTTTCCTTTAAACCCAGCTGCTTTATATAGTGAGCGGGCTTTTTTATTCTCGCTATCTGCGGTTATTTCAACCACATCGACACCTCTATCAAAAAGAGAGCTGAGACCAGCTACCAGAACCGCTTTGCCAATACTTTTGCTTTGATAGTCAGGATCCACGCCAAGCATTAGGATGCGCCCATGCCTTTTGCCTGTTACCGGATTTGTTTGGAGTATTGTTGTTGTCCAGCAATAGGCGATGGGCTTATCGCCGTCGCACGCCAGAATCACGTGCTGGTGTGAGCCGTGGAATCGATTTAACCGAGAGGTTATCTCCTCGACTGTGTTGGGATTGTAGCCCCAGTGATCGGCGAAGGCGCGATTTTGCAGGTCGGCCAACCTGTCCTCCTCTCCTCGCTTGAGGTGGCGTATCATAACGCTGGTGCTGAGGATTTTGGCTGGTTTGACATCGAGAGTTAGATGCATTTCGATAAACTGATGCACTGGCTTGAATCCAAGCTTGTGCATTAGTTTTTTGGCGACGGCGTTTTTCTGAAGGATGCCCGCATGCGCAGCCTTTGCTCCTGCGTTTTCTATCCATTCACTGGCTTGGTTAAAGAGACTTGTGGCTATCCCTTTTCGCCTGTGTTTGGGGTGCACAATGCAGTGGATGTTGGCGTGCTTGATCCCCAACTCCGGCGTTATATTCAGACAAGCAATTATATTCCCATTCTTTTCAGCCACCAGCACGGTTTCTTCTGCAGAGAAGTTAGGTTTTTCAAACAGCATTTTTACAATCTGCGGCGAGATGTAATGCCCGGTCTGGTCCTGTCCCTCCAACTGCCACAGACGCGCGCAACCCTCCAGATCGCTTGAGCGGTAGTTTCTTAGGGTATAGCCTGAATCGGTCATCATTTGAGAGAATTGTAGCAGCTTGGTGAATCTTCGACAATGTTGTATTATATTTTGGCAAAGCTTAGTTATATCAGGAGACAAAATGGCAGATATAAAATCAGCACAGGTTTTAGTAATCACACCCCACCCGGATGATGCGGAGTTCGGCGTTGCCGGCACCGTTGCCCGCTGGGTAAAGCAGGGCAAGGATGTCGTGTATGCAGTGTGTACCAATGGCGATAAGGGCTCAAGCGATCCGGATATGACTCCGGAAAAACTAGCGGAAATCCGTGAAAAAGAGCAGCTCTTAGCTGCCGATGTGTTGGGTGTGCGCGAGGTCGTATTTCTGCGCTACCCGGATCAGGGGCTGGAGGACACGCCAGAATTTAGAAAAGCGCTGGTTCGCTTGATTCGCAAATACCGTCCCGACATCGTCGTTACATCCAATCCATACCGCAAGTATATCTGGCACCGCGACCACCGCGTTTGCGGCAGGGTTGTTTTGGATGCCGTCTTTCCTTATGCCAGGGACAGGCTCTCTTATCCAGATCTGATTGATGAGGGGTTTGAGCCACACAAGGTAAAGGAGGTCTGGCTGTGGGGCTCCGAGGATGCGAACCATCGCTCCGATATAACGGAGACATTTGATTTGAAGGTGACAGCGTTATGCTGTCACGTCAGCCAGGTCGGCAGTATGCTCAGGGGAGATTTGGAAAAGCGGATGAGGGAGCGATACCGCAGTTTTGCAGAAGGTGAGGACTACGAGCTGGCCGAGGCTTTTCATAAGGTAGAGATACTAAGATGATAGCCAGAGCACATCGCCGCAAAGATTTGGACTGTGGGATTTATTGGCAAAGACGGCGTATTTTTGCTTTTCGTTCCCTAAAATTGAGGATGTGCCGTGACCGGGGTATATCAGAGTGTTATCGCTGAGAACAAAGATTTTGGATGTAATCGATTCAATTACCTGTTTCAGGTTTGCAGGCGCTCTGGTGTGGCCGGGCCCGTTGGGGAAGATGGTGTCGCCAGAAAATAGAAAATCGTTCAGAAGGTAGCATAAACTGCCTGATGTATGGCCGGGGGTATGCAGTACTTCAAGTTCGATGTTACTGCCAAAGACGACGAGGTCGCTATCGTTAAGCAGAATGTCGGCGGCAACCGGCAGGCCGTTAGCATCGAGCTTGTGGGCGGCAACTGGAGCGCTGAGCTTTGATTTTACTTGAGACAGCGCTCCGACATGGTCTGAGTGGCTGTGAGTCATCAATATATATTTAAGATCGGAATCGGCAAGGCTCTTTAGAATTTGGTCGGCATTTGCAGGCGCATCAATGAGCACGCTCTGGTTGGTTTTTGGGCAGGTTATTATGTAGGCCCTGTTATCCAAATGGCCTACTTCGAGCATTTGGATAATGACGTCGTTGTTGCTATAGACAGTGGTCAAAAACCTGGTCCTTATAAGTTTTAAGAAATTATAGCACTAAAGAAGGAAATGTGGATTGTACATTTCTCATTTGAGCCTTACAAACTTTCGCAATTATACTACCCAGGAAATCGACCTTCCTGTCGGTGCCATAGTGCTGTGTGGGGATAACGCTCAGGGGAAAACCAACTTTCTTGAGGCCATATACCTGCTGGCCACTTCCAAATCCCCTAGGGCCTCTGCGGACAGGGAGTTGGTTAATTGGAGCACCAAAGGTCAGGACATGCCTTTTTCGCGCCTCTCAGCGGATGTTAGTGATAGAAACGGTGCCGTGCAGGTTGAGATCGTCTTAACGGCTCAGCCAGGGGGCGATGACCTGGAGCAAGACCGTTTCCAGAAACGCATAAAAGTAAACGGACTGGCTCGCCGCGCCACGGATTTAATTGGCGTTATCAGGGTGGTGATGTTTGACCCGCATGATACGGACATCGTAAGCGGCTCCCCAGCGCTGAGACGCCGCTATCTGGACGCCACCAATTCCCAGATCGACCCCGTCTATCTACGCAATTTACAGCAGTACAACAAGGTTATTGTGCAGCGCAATTCTTTGCTGCGCATGATAAAAGAGAATCGCGCTCATTCCGATGAGCTTGAGTTTTGGGATGAGCAGTTGATTGAGACGGGCGCTTATATCATCGAAAAGCGCTTACAAAATATAGAAAAGATGAGCTTAATAGCCGGCGAAATTCATCAGCAGCTAACCAATGAGACGGAAAAACTTGAGGCAGTTTATTTGGAGAGCATATCTGGAAAAACAGCGCAGGATATCACATCGTCTTTTCGAGAATCGCTTAAACGTGCTCAACGCCAAGAAATAGCGCGTGGTCTGTCTGTTGTGGGGCCTCACCGAGATGATTTGCGTTTGCTCGTCGACGGCGTCAACATGTGCATATATGGCTCTCGGGGGCAGCACCGGACGATTGCGCTTTCGCTCAAGCTGGCCCAGGCAAAGTATATCCATAATACAACCGGCGATTCGCCGATATTACTTTTGGACGACGTTTTGTCCGAGCTCGATTCGGAGCGGCGCAGGCATCTGCTCAATACTACCAAGAACTATCAGCAAGCCGTCATAACGGCCACAGACTGGGACCATTTTGACGCCGGTTTTTTAACCACAGCTGTTAAATTTACCGTAAGTAGCGGAACACTTGAAAAAACCCAGTGATTACCCTGGTTTATAGTATGACAATTACGGTGTTTTATGGTATATTATGCCTAGGTACTAATGGGTCAAAATTCAAATAATTGAGGAGAAACCATGCCATTTCTTCAAAAGCTTAGCGGCTTGTTTAAGGGAAAGCCAGAATCACCTGCCGTAGAAACCGTTGCTCCTGTTAAAACGGATGCCCCGGTCAAGGTAGACGGATCTCTGGTTGAGGATGTCATCTACAAGGAATCTGGCGAGGTATTTTTACCTCCATGTCAGATAGGGTGTCCTCTTGGCGCCGATATTCAGCGCAGCCACGTTATGCTGGCCAATGTTTTGATAGGTGATAGCGATGTGTTATCGAAGCAGATCGGTGAGATTGGTGATTTAATATACGAGAAAAACCCGCTGTTTTCAATATGTGGTTATGTTTGCGGTATCTGTGAAAAAGAATGTAACTACAGTGATGAAACTGGCGCTGTACGCAGAAGAATGCTGGAAAG
>DAOUZV010000123.1 GCA_030665485.1 Chloroflexota bacterium
TCCGGGCATGCACAGCTCCCAGAGCGAACAGGACACGCGCAACTACGCTAAGTTTGCCAAGGTGCCCATTCTGGAGCCGAGCGACAGCCAGGAGGCATACGATTTCATCGAGATTGCCTTTGATATCAGCGAGCAGTTCGATACTCCGGTTATAGTGCGTAGCACAACACGCATATCGCACTCAAAATCGGTGGTGGATGCCAACAAGACTCGCACCACCAAGAACACTGAATTCACGTACGACGTTTCCAAATACGTGCTGCTGCCTGTATACGCCCGTGGCAGGCAGCCCAATGTGAAACAGCGCGTCGAAAAGCTTGAAGAGTTCGCCGAAACGCTTCCACTAAACCAGATCACTTTAGGCGACAAGAGCCTCGGCATTGTCAGCAGCGGCGTCGCCTACCAGTACGCCAAAGAGGTGTTCCCGGAGGCGTCGTTCCTCAAGCTGGGCATGGCATATCCGCTGCCGCAAAAACTGGTAAAGCAATTTGCCAGCCATGTGAAAAAGCTGGTTGTCGTAGAGGAACTTGGCCCGTTTCTGGAGGAAAACATCAGGCTGAAAGGGATAGATGTTGTGGGCAAGGCGATTTTCCCGGCGATAGGCGAGTTTTCGCCGGATGTTATAGAAGAAAGCGCCGCACGTGCAGGTCTTATAGATAAAACCATATCCAAAAACGTACCGGCCGAAGGGCTGCCCAAACGCCCACCACTGCTCTGCCCCGGCTGCCCGCACACAGGGCTGTTTTATGTACTTAGCAGCATCGGCAAACGCTCTGCGCCCAAGAAAACCAAAGATATAAAAGAGTCAGACCTTGTTATCTGCGGGGACATCGGCTGCTATACGCTGGGCGCCTACCCGCCGCTTTCTGCCATGGACGTCAATGTCTGCATGGGGGCCAGCATCGGCACGGCGCTGGGCATGGAAAGGGCCAATGTGGATAAGAAAGTGGTTGCCGTCATCGGCGATTCCACTTTCTACCACTCCGGTATCTCCGGGCTGCTTTCCGCCGTCTACTTCGATTCTAAAATAACGCTGGTAATTCTGGATAACCTGACCACCGCCATGACCGGCCACCAGGACCACCCCGGCACCGGCGTTTCGGTGCAGGGGGACGAAACGACCAAAGTGGAGCTGGAGCAGCTGGTGCGCGGCAGCGGCGTTAGTGATGTTAAAGTGGTCGATTCGTTTGATATTAAAGCGCTCAGTGCAAGCGTCAAGAGCGCGCTGGATGCCCCCAACTTGTCGGTAATAATCGTGCGCGGTAACTGCGCCGTGCGCATAAAAACGCGGTCGGGGGCAAGAACGGTCGACGCCGAAAAATGCAACGACTGCGGCATGTGCCTGCTACTGGGCTGTTCCGCAATCCAGCAGGAAGACGATAGTGTTTTCATAGATGCCACACTGTGCGCCGGAGACATCTGTACTATTTGCCAGCAGGTCTGTGCCCGCGGCGCAATAGACGTTAAACGGAAAAACGTTCGTGAGGATTAATTTGGGTAAGGTAAATTTGCTCATAGCCGGAGTCGGTGGTCAGGGAGTCATACTGGCCAGCGATATCGTGGGAGAGGTGGCCATCGCCGCCTCCTATGACTTCAAAAAGACCGATACTTTGGGCATGGCGCAGCGCGGTGGCAGCGTTATCAGCCATCTCAAAATCGCTCCCAAGGTGCACTCGCCACTCATCGCAGAAGGTGATGTCGACGTGCTGCTCGCTCTTGAAAAAATTGAGGCCGCCAGATGGGCGTACTACCTTAAGTCCAATGGGGTGGCCATCGTCAATAATCACGCCCAGCCGCCTATGTCGGTCAACCTGGGCAACGAAACCTACCCTTCGGACGATATGATTACCACCGCAATCAAAAACGTTACGGATAAGCTTTACTTTGTCGACGGGTCATCCATGGCAAGGGATTTGGGAAACGCCAAAACACTCAATATGCTCATGCTGGGCTGCGTTTCGCACTTCCTGCCAATCGATGTTTCTGTCTGGATAGACTGCATCGCTCAGCGCCTGCCAGCGGCCATTTTGGAGATAAATTACAGGGCTTTTGACACTGGCAGAAAGGAAATAACCGATGCCAGTATCCGATAGGATAAAAGAGAGAGTGGCCAGCAGACCATTCATCAGAAAATGGTGCGTTGTGGCCTCGGCGTCGCTTTCGGGTGCCCCGATTACTTCAGAATAGCCTACTTGCGTCAAAGACAGCACGCTTGTGGGCGCTATCAAGGATTTTGAGCAGGCCGCCAAGAAGTTGGGCCATATTTAGATTCTTCGTATTCCCAAACTGGGTATCTCCTGTTAAAATGTATGTTGGCGTATCATTACATTACATAACGCTCTTGACTTATAACAATGCCAGTATTATATTGCGAATGTAGGCACTGTGTCACCATAACTAAAAACTGGTGAGACACAGTTTGATACCACCTAGAGTTGGAGTAGTTTTGATGATAATCGAGATGGTTACAGGAGCGAGCCAGGGTGAGATTGATGTGGTAGTAGACCGCGCCAAATCCCTCGGCTTCAAGGTGCAGCTAAACCAGGGCACCGACAAAACGGTTGTGGCCATCCTGGGCGGAAACACCGGTCAGGTGCAGACGGACGTATTTACGGTGCTGCCGGGGGTGGAGAGCGTAACCAGGATTATGAAGCCGTATAAGCTTGCTGCCAGAGAGGTCCAACCCATTGACACCGTGGTTGCCTGTAACGGAATAGAAATTGGCTCAAAGCGCATCGTGGTAATCGCCGGCCCCTGCGCCGTGGAGACCAGGGAGCAGATGATCGAGGTTGCTAAACAGGTCAAGAGTAGCGGCGCCAGCATCCTGCGAGGGGGTGCATTCAAGCCGCGCACATCTCCATTCAGTTTCCAGGGTTTGGCCAATGCTGGCCTTGATCTGCTGTCGCAGGCAAGGAAGGAATCCGGTCTGCCCGTAGCAACTGAGGTCGTCGATCCTTCGGACGTAACGCTGGTGGCCGAAACCGCCGACATACTTCAAATAGGCTCACGAAATATGCAGAACTACGCATTGCTCACCAGCGCTGGCAAGAGCAAGCGCCCCATCATACTCAAGAGGGGATTTGCTTGCACCATCACTGAGTGGCTCACCGCCGCCGATTATCTACTGGATGAGGGAAACAAAAACGTAATTCTGTGCGAGCGCGGCATCAGGACGTTCGAGGACAGCGTTCGATTCTCACTGGACATCGCCTCCATAGCGGTGATAAAGAAGGTGAGCCATCTGCCGATCATAGTAGACCCCAGCCACGCCGCCGGGCACTATTCGTTCGTGCCGTCCATAGCCAAAGCAGCGGTTGCTGCCGGTGCCGACGGGCTTTTGATCGAGGTGCACCCCAATCCCAAGGAGGCGCTGGTGGATGGTGCCCAGTCGCTCACACCCGTTGCCTTCGACAGGCTTATGAACGAGCTGAGGCCCATTGCGAAATCGGTGGGCAGGTATATTTAGCTAAACGATCGCTTAAAGTTCCGCTATTGCTTCGCTTAATAGTGCTTCCGCTTGGCTTAGTCCACGTATAAACAGCTCATTCATTTTGTCAATGGACATGTAGGTAGACATGAACAGTGGGGTGTAGTTTATTGCCTTAAAGGCGCTTGCCTTTTCAGAACCAGCGCCAAAAGCGTCTTCTAGAACTTCCTGAGTAATACTTTGCCACTCTTTGAAGTTGTCCTCGTAGCTAAGTGTTTGCATTAAATCTTTCAGTTTTTGCAGTTTCTCTATGGCAGCTACGTTGTCGCCCTTCGCCACCGTCTACCTCCTTAAAGTAGCTTGCAAATCTCATTACGTTTTGATAAAAAATACGATGTAGACGCTAAATTGTCAACCACACCCGCTCCTGCTGGACCACTCCTGGCATGGCGATTACAAAACCCCTTTAAAAAGAAATGCTACCGAATGGTAGCACATTTAATATGTCTTTGGCACGCTTTATTGCAGGTTAGATTTAACTTTCCTTTATAACCCCTTTAATAGCCTTCACAGCCG
>DAOUZV010000086.1 GCA_030665485.1 Chloroflexota bacterium
CAGCTGGTGATCAATACGCCCAGCGGCAAGATGAGCCAGTACGATGACTCATACATACGAAAGGCGGCCATCAAATACAAGGTATCCTACATCACAACACTAGCCGCCGCCGCCGCTGCAGCCAAGGGCATAGCCGCTTACAAACAGGGCAAGGATGAGGTAAAATCGCTGCAGGAGTATCACAAGAGTTTATAGGTTTTAGCCATGCAACAAGTCGTAACGCGTGTTATATATAATGAAAAGATAATGGCTGGAGGCTATCTGATGTGGCTTGATTGCCCGCAGATAGCCTCAACCACCGTGCCCGGCCAGTTCGTCATGGTGCTTTGCCGGAACCAGGGTGGCGATGTCCCGTTGCTCAGACGACCCTTAAGCATCCATCGTGTCGACGGAGATAGGATGGCATTGCTGTATGCCGTCGTCGGCCAGGGCACGCGGTGGCTCAGCCATCGCAAACCGGGCGATCAAGTGGATATCCTCGGCCCGCTGGGCAACAACTTCACCATTGATGCCGATTCAAAGAGGCTGCTGCTGGTTGCCGGCGGTATAGGCATTGCTCCCACAGTGGCCCTTGCCGACTTTGCACTGGACAGGGGATATATAGTAACGTTGCTCATAGGGAGCAGAAGTGCCTTGCATATGTATCCGGAAGACCAGCTTGACCGCGCCGTTTCTACGGGGCTCAACGTCGTCGTGGTAACAGAGGATGGCTCGAAAGGGCGCAAAGGGATGGTAACAGGAGCTCTTTCCGATCTGGCGGCGGGGGCCGATCAGATATACGCCTGCGGCCCGCTGCCCATGTACCGTGCCATAAGCGGCGATATCGATATACTTGATGGTAAACCGGCGCAGGTTTGCCTTGAACAGATGATGGGCTGTGGCTGGGGCGTGTGCTACGGTTGTACTATCGAGACGAAAAACGGACTTCAGAAGGTGTGTCAGGACGGCCCAATATTCGATATAAAAGACGTTATGTGGAACAGCGTGGTCGATCCCGTAGTCGGCAGACTGTAGTTTAAAGTATAGGTTTGGCCTCTATGGTCTGATCGCGTGCGGCACCCACCGAAACCAGGTTCATGGGACACCCCAGTAGCTCCCCAAGCTTCTCCACGTATGCCCTGGCCTCAACGGGAAGGTCTTCGTATCTCTTAATGTTTGTGATATCGCGGTTCCAGCCCGGCATCTCTATGTATACTGGCTCGCACTGCTCTAATATCGTTAGGTTCGACGGCGGTCGACTGTAAGTAACATCGCCGACTTTATAAGAGGTGCATATCTTTAAGGAATCGAATTTGTCCAGAATATCCAGCCGTGTCAGCGCGGCGGCGTTGAATCCGTTCAACTCGGCGCTGTAGCGGCTTACAACCGCATCGAACCAGCCGCAACGGCGCGGCCGTCCGGTGGTTGTTCCGTATTCGTGCCCCTCTTCCCGGATTTTTTCGCCCATCTCGTCCAATAGCTCTGTCGGCATCGGGCCGGCGCCCACCCTAGTGGTATACGCCTTGAAAACGCCAAGCACCTGGTTGACCCGCATCGGGCTCAGTCCCAGTCCGGTGCAGGCCCCTCCGATCATGGGAGATGAGGATGTAACGAATGGATAGGTGCCGTGGTCTATATCTAAGAGAGCTCCCTGTGCGCCCTCCAGCATAACCAGTTCGCCCCTGTCCAGTGCCTCCAGTATCATAGTATTGATATCGCGGACATAGGGACGCAGGCGCTGTCCGTAGTCGCAGTACTGGCTGTATATCTCATCAAATGAAAGAGGCTTGGCGCCGAAGACCTTGGTGATTATGTCGTTCTTGTACTTAAATACAGGCTCCAGTCTTGAGCGCAATACATCTTTGTCCAGTAGGTCGCCCACGCGGATTCCTAACCGTGCTGCCTTGTCCACGTACATGGGCCCTATGCCCCGGCGTGTGGTGCCGATGGCCTTCGATCCCTTGGCCTCCTCCTCCAGTCCATCGAGTATGTAGTGATATGGCATGATGACGTGGGCTTTCTCGCTGATGTACAGCCTGCCGCCGTTGATGCCGCTCTTTTTGAGCATGTCCAGCTCTTCAAAGAAGACGCCAAGGTCAACCGCAAGCCCGTTGCCCAACACGCAGGTGGCCTGCTCGTTAAAAACACCGGAAGGAATGAGGTGCAGTTTGAAGGTGCCCAGGTGGTTTACGACGGTATGGCCGGCGTTGCTGCCACCGCCGAAGCGGGCCACTATATTCGCTTTTTCTGCCAGCAGGTCAACTATCTTTCCCTTGCCCTCGTCTCCCCACTGAGCTCCAATGATCGCTATTACTGGCATAAATTTCCCTCAGGAAGTATATCAGGTTGGACGGCTTTTGTGAAGTAATGTATAATGTCGGATAAACTCGTGGCGGAGAGAGTGGGATTCGAACCCACGGTCACCAATGGCGACACGCGCTCTCCAGGCGCGCCTGATCGTCCACTCCAGCATCGCTCCTGGGTTGTCTATTCGATTGTCGTTAGTTTATACTTTAATTAGTTAGATTATAAAATTAACTCGCTGTAAATGAAAGGGTTTTTGATAATCAAATGGCGGAGAGGGTGGGATTCGAACCCACGGTTGCTTAACAAGCAACACCGCTTTTCGAGAGCGGCACCATAGACCTCTCGGACACCTCTCCGAGCCCAAAAAGAATTATAGCACAGTTTGATCTCAAAACAAGGCGGGGAAGATGTATTCAATCACTGTCAGTATGGACCCGGACATAGTCGAGCTGTTCGGCAGGTTCCCTATCGAATGGCACGGCATAATGGTGGTGCTGGCGCTTGTCAGTGGCCTCGCTTTAACCTTCTATCTGGCAAAGAAGGACGGCCTCCTTAAGCAGCCTGCTGATACAGACGAAGGTGCGGATGAAGAAGGGGATAAGCCAAAAAAGAAATCCGGCGGCGTAATCGAACAGCTTCTCCCTGTGATACTGGTGGCTGTTATAGCGGGAATACTTGGGTCCAGGCTGTTACACGTCGTCGATCAGTGGGAGTACTACTCCAATAATCTCAGGCAGATATTGAATTTATGGGAGGGCTCCAGCATTATCGGCGCCGTTGTCGGCGGAGCCGTTGGGGCGGCCATCTACGCCAAGCTCGCCGGGTGGAGCTGGACGCGTCTGGGCAAAATTGCTGATGTCGCCGCGCCGGGATCGATACTGGCAATGGCCATCGGCAGGATCGGCTGCATCATAAACGGCGATGCCTATGGCACGGCCACCTCATTGCCGTGGGGGTTTATATACACACATCCTAACCGGGCGATTCTTGAGTCAACCAGCTATGTGGGGCACCCGGCGCCCGCGTACGAGATAATCTGGGATATGCTGATTTTCGCCTTCCTCATGGTTTTTCGCAAAAAACTGAGGCCCGCCGGTGTTTCATACTGGCTATACATTTCCCTGTACTCGCTGGGGCGCTTCTTAATCACCTTCGTGAGGGTAAACGACCCGTATCTCTGGGGACTAAAACAGGCGCAGGTGGTTACGCTTTTCATAATGATAATAGGGGTGCCATTGCTTATTTACCTGATTTGGAACAGGGAGAAGTACAAGGAATACGTCTAAATTTTAAAGCAAGATTAGCTTAAGCGCAGCGCCGGCTGCCAGCACCACCGCAATCATTATTACTGTCGATGCCAGCAAGCGTTTCCATCCTAGCTCCCTAAACAGTATGACGAAGGTAGCGATGCAAGGGAAGAACATGGCCAGCACCACACTGCCCACAACCAGTTGATCTGCGCTCAGATTCAGTGCCCCCAGCATACCAACGGCCATATCCTTGCGCAAAAAGCCGATCGATAGGGCGGCAGCGGCGTCTTTGGGTAGACCGAATAGGCCGGTCACCACCGGCGAGAAGAAGTCGGCTATATAGTCAAAAACGCCTGCGGCATAAAGCAACGTTATCACCAGAATGCCCAGCATAACGATGGGAACAGCCTCTTTTATAAAGTGCTTTATTCTCATCCACAGCTTGGTTCCTAGGGCACGCAGCGGTGGCATGCGGTATGGTGGTATTTCGATTAGCAGCTCTGGGCTGAATCCCTTTACGGTGAATCTCAAAACAAACCCCAAAAGAAGCCATACTATAAACAGTGTGCCGTAAACTATTACCACGTACTGTAAACCGTATCCGCCCACAAGACCGATCACCATTGCCTGTAATGCGGCGCAGGGAATGGCGATGGAGATAAGAGTAGCCACGATGAAGCGCTCACGTTTGCTCTCAAGTATGCGCGTAGCCATAATTCCCGGCACGTTGCAGCCGAAGCCCAGCAGCGTGGGAATAATGGCAAAACCATGAACCCCTATACGGTGCATGATGGTGTCCATCAGCACCGCGACGCGTGGCAGATAGCCGAAATCCTCCAGAAAACCAAACACGAAATAGAAGGCGAATACATAGGGCAGAACGGCACCAAAGGGAATGAAAAGCCCGGTTGTCAAAATACCGAAAGATTGCGTAAAATCTATCTGGCCCGCAACCAGTTCGCCCACAAATACGTCGTGAACGAACCCGCTATTACCAAGGGCATCGCTCAACTGCATCATCAGCGGTGCCCATAGGTTGTTGAATAGAGGTTCGAACACGTATCCTATTAGGCTTTCGCCGATAAGCCGTATCAGCGCGAATGAGCCGATGAGAACAGCGGCGGCGATCAGAATACCGGGGAATGGCCTTATCGAGGCGTCGCCCAAACGCTCCAGCAACGTATGATGACGGTGGCTTACCACCTGGATCTGCTCCACGATGCGTCCCACCTCGGTCCACAGCTCGTCATGCGTTCTCTCTGTAACGGCGATGGTTTTTGCCTGCGGTATGTGATCAATGAGATCCTTGATACCCTCGCCGGTAACGGCCACCGTGGGAACAACAGGCACTCCCAATATCTTCGCCAGTTTAACGTGGTCTATCTTTATACCTTTGTGCTTGGCCTCGTCCCACAGGTTCAAAGCTATCAGCATGGGGATGCCCTTTTCCAGTAGTTGAAGGGTTAAAAAAAGGTTTCTTTCCAGATTTGTGGAATCGACGACGTTGATGACAACGTCGCCCTCTGTGAGCATCTCGGTGGCAACCTCCTCCGCCTTGGATAGCGGCTCCAGCGTGTATGTGCCAGGAACGTCGATGACCTCTGCGGTCTCATCGCCCAGCTTGAGGTAGCCCTTGCTGTAACCCACCGTGGTGCCGGGGTAGTTCGAGGTCACCACCCTCACTCCGGTCAGGCGGGAGAAAAAGGCGCTTTTACCTATATTGGGGCTGCCCATCAGCAGCAGTTTCTTCATTTAACCTTCAGGCTCAACGTGTATCTTTTTAGCCATGCCGTGGCCCAACGCTATCTGCGAATTGTCTACCTTTATGGTTATCGGTCCGCGCATCAGCATTGCGCTTACCTTAGTTATCGCCTTGCCGGCCCTTATACCCATGGAGGCCA
>DAOUZV010000104.1 GCA_030665485.1 Chloroflexota bacterium
GGATCAAAGAAGACTAGTTTCTATCACAAATCGATTGACTTAAGAAGGGCCACCTTAAACGGTGGCCTTTCCTTTTGTATCATCAACAAGGTGCAAAACGATGTCCTGCCGTGGTTTTGGGGGTGTTCCCTGATTTAGACACTCCCCCCCCAAGAGGGGGAGGATTAAGGGGGCTGATAAAACCCCTAGCTCGACAGACAAACGGCCGATTAAAAAGGCCACCATAATGGTTAACCAGCACTTTTCTAAAATCGGCGCCCAAAACGATTGACATAGCAGCCTTTACAAACCTAAAATGCCAACAAAGGGAGCGTTGATTTGGCCAGCGGCAAAGTGCGCGACTACTATAAACTGATACGGCGGGTAACAGCGGAGTTGGATTCCGGTAGTCCCATCGACCGTTTCAGCGCAACTGTGGTCCGCGGCATCGCGCGCTCAACCGACGGCAGCGCCTCGCTGCTGCTGCTAGACTCAACAGGCAAAAAGCTGGTACACAGCACCTCGTGGAAGCTACCTCTGTCCTATCTCAAAAAGGGCGCGCTCGATGCCAAAAAGAGCATTGGCGAAACCGTCAAGAAACAACCGATAGCCGTACCCAGCGTCAGCCGCAGCAAACGTTTGCAATACCGCCAGTATGCGCTGGATGCGGGGTTCACCTCAATTCTTGGAGTGCCCATACTGACAAACGGCAAATGCATCGGCAGTATCAGGGTTTATCTTAAAGAAAACCGCGATTTTTCCAATAACGAGATAGAGTTTATCTCCACCATGGCCAGCTTGATGCAACTAGCGCTTGAGCATCAAAAGAGCATCAATCAGGAGCAACGGTTGACGGCCATCGAGCCTGAGGAACCCAAAATACTGCCCATGCTGACCAAGGTGAAGTTCGTGCACCCCAGCGAGGAGGAGTTCGCCAGCATCCTCGATTTCTATAACATCGAATGGGTATATGAGCCCAAGGCCTTCCCCATAAACTGGTCCGAAAACGGCGCTGTAACCCAGATGTTCACCCCCGACTTTTACATGCCGGCATACGACCTTTATGTGGAGCTTACCACCATGAAGCAGCGGTCGGTCAGCGCCAAAAACAAGAAGCTGCGCCGCCTGCGCCAGCTCTATCCCGGCACCAAGATAACCCTGCTTTACAAGAAGGATTTCGAGCGCATGCTTGCCAGGTTTGGTTACGGCCCGCTGGCGCAGACCAAGGGACATGGCGTCGGCGACGTGCTCTACTCTGCTGCTCAAATCCAGCGCCGGGTACATGCGATAGCAAAGGAGATATCCAGAGATTATGAGGGTAAAGTGCCAGTGCTCATCGGGGTGCTGAGGGGGGTGCTCTGCTTTATGTCGGATCTTATGCGCAATGTAAGTGTTCCCTTAAACCTGGAGCTTATGTCCATGTCCTCGTACGGCGCCGAGGAAGGTGGGGTGGTGAAGATAACCAAGGACGTCGGCATGAATCTGGAAGGCAGACACGTCATAATAGTTGAAGATATCGTGGATACAGGCATAACCCTTACCTACCTGATCAATCACATTTGCCTTAAAAATCCGCAAAGCATAAGTGTTTGCACATTGCTGGATAAGAAAGCGCGCCGCCTGCTTGATGTCCCACTCGATTATGTTGGGTTCGAGGTGCCGGATCAGTTCGTAATAGGCTACGGACTCGATTTCAAGGAGGAGTACCGCAACCTGCCGTTCATAGGCGTGCTTGAGCAAAAGTTAGAAGCTTAAGATGGCAAGCTATAAAAACGGCCATAAAAAATCCTCCCAGGTAACCTTTGCATCCTGCAATTTCCCGAGCTACTTACACCCTTTCAGTTTGACCCTACTCGGTTTCTGTTTCTCGTTCCCTTACTTTATACTCCGGTTTCCTGGAAGGACTTACAATTTGCCATATAACGGAACCCTTGTCAAACGCTTTTTGGGGCAACTAACGACTTTTTGGGCCATCCTCAGCCGGCACCGCAAACCGCATTCTCTAAAAATCTGCCTGTTTCTTGCACCCGCCCAATGTGGCACCTCCAACGGCAATCGTCGTTCCCAAAAACGCTTATCTGGATAAAATCATCACCCTGTTTCTAAATCTGGGGATAACTTAAACCGATTGCAGAATAGGGGTTTTTGCAGCTTCGATTGTTTGCACAACGACCTACCAATGAACGTAATAATCAACCACGGTGGGATCATCCGTGACTAGCGATTCGGTGGGATGGAAGTAGGTTTCACCAATGCCAAGCGCTAGCTTTACGGCATTGATTCCTGCAAGATCTGCGGAAAGTTCATCCTGCCAGTCCTGCAGCGCCTCGTACCATGCCGCTTTGTTTGCATATTCACCAGGCACCTCAGAGTCGTTGTCATTGTAGCTGGCCACCTCGGCGTTATATACTGCCAGTTCCTCATTATAGTCATCCATATCTGCCTGATAATCCTCAAAATCAGCCAGATATGTCTCGAAGTAAGTATAGGTAAACTCTTGAGCGACATCAAGCGCTATCACCCCATAATCCTCACCAACTTCGACATAAGCGACTTTGTCACCGTTGATCGCATCGATGAACACGGTGGTGCCGTCAACGTTAAACGCATTGAGCGCATGGCCCGGCTCTTGGTTAAGCTTCACCGGAACGTAGGCCGCCCTTATCCCAGTATCCTCCGCGTTGTTGTGCAGCATTTCCGCAAAATCGCCGCAGACGAAAGAGCCAAGCACGTATGGGGTATCATCCGTAGTATCAGACACCAAAAACTCCTCAAGCTGCTGCCACGTTGGATCTGTTGCCTCCGGATTTTCATTAAGCATTATCGGCTGGCCGTCCCCGCCGCTGCTTCTGATAACATCAAACACTTGCACCAGGTATATGGTGCTGCCTACGGTAACAACGCCCACACCCGTTTCCATCGCCTCTTCCCTGAGCAGGGCGTCGCGCATGTCCGATTCACCCATACAGAAGCCAACCTGGTCACCAGCGGTATCGTCATCAAGAGGCGCCGAACCGGTAAAATCCTGCTGCCACGTGTTATGTACCAGGTATATAAGGTTGGTGGAATATCTGATCTCCTCCGCGAACTGGCCGGCCGCATACTCCCTGGCAATCGTATCCAAAGCGCTGATTCTCGTTAATGCCGAAAGGCCCCTTTGCGTCCTCTCCGCATTAACCAAAGCAAAGATGCCGTTTTCCACCTCCGAAGCGGTGGCGGCAGGTGCACTGGGCGCGAAGCAGCCCATGCCGCCCGCAAGCAGGATGACGATAATGGTTAACAAAGGCACCGTTTTCAGCATAACGCTCATAAACTTCATATATACAGATTATACCATCGAGCGCTAGGCTGGCAAACTCCGCGTGCTTGAGCACGGTTGAGTATGATTGGCCGCTATCACAAACAACATCAGCCAGAAAAATGGATTTGCGGGGGAACTTACGAGGACGGGGAAACGTAGCGCAGATATAGCAGATAGATACAGACTTTATTACGTCCATACCTCCTCTTCATTATAGTTGCAGTACAGTGTTATACATGGTTCAATACCCCCCGGTTTGCCGCAGAAGGAGCATACCGCAGACCCGGCGCTTTTGCTGGTTTCGACAAGGTATTTCTCTCTAAAATGAGTGCCGCAGTAAACGCAGTGATATCTTCGGTTTGCGCTATCCCGCCAGCTGTCCAGAAAGTGCGATGGAACCCCATCAAGCGCCTTGGCGTACTGCTCAAACTCCTCGTCGGTCAGGTAACCCATTCATCCTCCATCGAGAACCACTTTTTTATCCGTTAAATAATCGCGATATTTAAGGCGAAAATCCTCTTGATAATCGCTTACAAACAGTGTAATATATTTCGTGTGTCGAAATCAATAATAAGACTATTTTATGTAAATTACGTTCACAATAGTTCGGCATACGAATAGTAACAGTCAATTCAGCGCCGGTTCAACGCCGCAGCAAAACGGAGGTGCAAGTACTATGGTGCAGATTAAGGAAACAAACGACAAGAGAGCTGGCGACAAGGAGATTTGGGAAGATGTTTGGATTCATACCTGTTGCGGCGGCTGCTACGGCACCTGCGGCGTAAAGGTACACAGGGTAAACGGAGTTCCTATTGCGATTGAGGGAGAAGAGGGTTCTACACTGGGCGCCGAAGGCGGATTATGCGCCAAGGGTGTTGCCCAGCTTCAGGTTCTGTTCGATCCCAACCGCCGCAACTACCCGCTGAGGCGAACCAACCCCAAGAAGGGATTGTACGAAGAGGGCAATTTTGAGCGCATAACCTGGGAAGAGGCCTTAAACGAGATAATGCCCAGGTTGAAGAGGATTCGCGAGGAGAATCCCAAGAAGCTGGTATGGATGAGTTCCCCGTCTCCCAATGCGGTACTGCGGCATAACATATTAATGCCGTTTTTTATTGCCTACGGTAAGACATCACTTATGGGCGGAGGCGCGGCGCTGCACTGCGGCAACGGAGCACACCATGTGACCGGCCAGTACTTCGGATCATGGGATGCCGGGCCGGACTGGAAGTTCTGCAACTACGCCATGTTCTTCGGTGCCAGCGGCGGCTTCGGATCAGGACATGCCTCAACGATGAACATCAGGATGGCGGCCGAGGCCCGCGAGCGCGGCATGAAGATGGTGG
>DAOUZV010000177.1 GCA_030665485.1 Chloroflexota bacterium
GTTGATCTGACTCAGCTTACGGGCCTCAATGCCCTGGAGATATGGAAAGGAAAGCTACCCGTCGGCGAGTATACCTCTGTACGCGTTGAAATTGCCAATGTCTACGCAGTGCTGAAAATTGGCGCCACGACGGTTAGTATCGATATTCCCGATGCAATCTCGCTGGAAATGGCAATACCGTTCGAGATAACCAATGAATCGTTAACCAATTATGTTTACGATCTGACAGTCACGTCTCCATCCCTTGGCGATTACGACTTGGCGCCTGTTGAGGGAGAAAGCGGCCCAGATCAGGAATTTCAGCTTATAAGCGTGCCATAATGCTACGTTTGGAGCTTGACACGCGCTTGCCAAGCGGCATAAAATAGCTTTACCGGATCAGGCGCTACCTTATTTCTGGTAAGGCAGTCGGGCCTAATCTAAAAAGGCAGCGGAAATAATAGAATCCGTGGGACCGGGTGTCCCACGGATTTTTTTGTGTCCGAGAGGTCTTAAAGGTGAACGATAAGACAACGCTGTCAGATAAAAAAACCGGTTTCTTCAACACCAAGCAAGGTGTCTCCATCCTTTCCATGGCTGCCATAGGTACTCTGGTTATTCTGCAACTGGTCGCCAGTTTCATCACCGGCAGCATAAGCATCCGCGCCGACGCTATTCACAGCGTGATAGACCTTGCCGGAGCCGTGGTCGGCTACATCTGCATACGTATTGCTCGAAAACCGGCGGATCAAGATCACGCTTTCGGCCATGGTAAGGCCGAAAGCATCGCCGGTGTGTTCATTTCCATCCTGATATTCGTCGCCGCCGGCACCATACTTTACGAGTCAATCAAAAGGCTGGTTGAGGGAGCCACCCTTCAGACGGTTTCACTGGGAATATATGTAATAGCAGCGTCAATCATAGTTCTGTCACTCACGTCATGGCACGCCATGCGCGTTGCCAAAAAAACCGATTCGGTGGCACTGGAGGCCCAGGCGCGTGACATGTTTGCTGACGTTCTCAGCTCTATCGCAGTACTCATCGGATTGTTGCTGGTCAGATTCACTGGACTGGTGATTGCGGATGCCATAGTTGCCCTGCTGGTAACAGTGCTGATCGCCAGGGCTGCCTTCGTCACCATGAAAAAATCCATCGGTGGTCTGATGGATGTAAAGCTGCCGGATGAGATGGAACAGGATATCATATCAACCGTAACCAAATACGGCTGTATAGTGGCCGGCTATCACAAGCTACGCACGCGCAAGGCGGGTAGCGAGTGCCACGTGGATCTTCATTTGACCTTGGCCAAAAGCCTTACGCTTGAGGAAGCGCATGTGGTGTGCAACCAGATCGAGGACGAACTGGAAAACGCGCTGCCGAATGCCAACGTAGTAATACACTGCGAACCCTGCGGCGATCAGTGTATGGAGTGCACCGTCATCTGCGCCCAGCGCCGCTAGCCCTACTAGCTTACTCTATCTTACGTCCGCCTGCTCCAAGGTCATAGATTTCATCAATCTTAATTTTCACTGCTGCTTTAGGCGGAACGGGTATTTTCAACATCTCAGCCATTTTTTTGGCTCCATCGTATAGCTCCCCTTCAGTTACAAGCTCTGCTTTCCCCGTCAACCTATAACCCTTAATGGTGCTTCTGTCAGCTACGGCGATGGCAACTCTTGGGTTTACTTGAAGGTTTTCCCATGTACGGCCGCCGGTTAGCTCATAAAAAACGATATGCTCATCATCCAATACCTGCGTGCTGCCTTTGGCGCCTATATTGGGCATACCATCGGCGCTGGCTGTGGCAATAAACGCCTCGTGTTCCGCTATAAACGATTTAATCTCCTCAGTCAGTTTAGCCATTTGCATACCTCCTTTTTAAGTTATAAAACAGTGCATTACTCCTTGAATATTGCCAAAAGATCAACCTGCTTTTGCGGCCACCTCCGCCCGCTTCCTGATGCCTTTAAGCATCTTCCGATCCATTGCTATCGAGATTACCCCGAACAGGCCGTAAAAAAACGTATTGGTCTTGCTTTGGTTCCAGTCGTTGCGGGAGCGGGTTATCAGCCTTGTTGCTCCCTCAACTGTTTCTTCTACAAAGAATAACCAGCTTGAGTCCTGAAATTTCTGCGGCAGCGGCTCTGCCGCATCCACGGTTTCCTGTGTTGCAAGGTTTACTCTGAGCTGAAGCACAAACGCCCGGCCCGGCTCAATGGCGGCTACTATATAAGGAGCCGCCTTGGGAGTCATCATCACCTTGTCGCCAACAACCGTGTCCTGAAACTCGGGCACGATTCTATCAGCGTTATGAATCTTACTTCCAACGATATTCTCCAATAATTCGTAGCTGTAAAATCCGCCCTTGTTCTGCCCAAGTTGTAATATCCACGGCCACACATCGGCAGGCGCAGCATTAATGGTGACAGCATGGTTGTACCAGCCCTTCACCTCTTTGACTATCTCATCGCCCGGCAACTCCCTTTTAAGTTCTTCCTCGGTAGAGCCCCACTTGCGTATTTTGGACCTCACAAAAGGCAGAATCAACAGAGCAAACATAAGTAATGCCCCGCAGATCGCCTCCCAGATGTTCTTCAGTTTTCGCACTAGCAACCTCCAACGACAAGATCTATATCGTGATTGCATCCTTACTTTTGGCATGCCCCCGCTTCGCGTAAGCGTGAGCCTCCGCA
>DAOUZV010000151.1 GCA_030665485.1 Chloroflexota bacterium
CCCATTACCACCAGATGCGCAAGTTCGTGGATTATGACGTAGTCGATTATATGGGGCGGGAACATTATCAGCTTCCAGTTCAAGCTGATGTTGCCCTGGCCGGAGCAGCTCCCCCAGCGCGTTCTCTGGCCCCTGATGAAAATGCGATTATACCTAACTCTCAGGCTGGCGGCCAGTTCGCATGCCCTCTGTGCCATATATGTATGCGCACGACCGTAAAGCCACCGCTTGAGTGCTAGTGCGGCAGTGCCATTACCGCATTTGCCTTCTATCAGGAATGCGTTGTTTTCTAATCTGATATTGCACTCGCTACGGTGATTACTGCTGAGGCGCACTTGGTACTGCTGACCCAGGTAGGGCACAGTATCGCCAGCACTGATGTCATCGGAATGGAACGGGATTGGGATAGTATTGCACCTGGCGATGTTCTTTAAAATCCAGCCTTGCTTCTTTCGCAGCAGTTGCTCAAGGTCACCTGTGCGATAATGCCGAGGAACAACGACCACAAAGCCGTTTGAGACGCTTATTTGAAAGCGCAGGTGCTTTGCTTTTGGGCTTCGTCTCAGAGTGTATTGTATTTGCTGACCATTTAAGACGATTTCATGATTGCTTTGCGATATAGAGCTTGAGATATCTATTCCTCATCTTCTTTTTCTTCTGCTGGGGTTTTGCTTTGTTTGAGCCATTTATCTATATTGTCGTCGGTGCCAGAGAGGATGAGAACGTCGCCAGCTCTGACAACATCCATCAGCGGCGGGCTGAAGATAACCTCCCGGCCACGCTGAATCAGCAGCACCGCTATATCGTAAGTGCCACCGCGGCCCAGCTCCATATCCGATAACTTCTTATCCACCATCTGCGGCGTAACCTCCAGTTTTACAACGCTGTAACCGATGGTAACCGAGACTCCATTGAGCTCGTTTTTAACGTCCAGGGACTGTGCTACCCTTTGGCCCATCTCCCGCTCCACGAATATGACCTTATCGGCACCGATCTTTTCCAGAATGCTCTGGTGCAGCTCGTTTTCGGCACGGGCTATCACGTAGGGCACGTTGAGCTTCTTGAGTATAACCGTGGTAAGCACGTTGTTCTGGATGGACTCGCCCATGGCAACGACGGCGATGTCGAAATTCTTTACTCCGAGTTCGGCCAGCACCGCCTCGTCGGTGGCGTCGGCCTGAACCGCATGGGTTATATCGGAGATGATATTCTGCACCTTTTTCTCATCATCGTCTATGGCCAGAACGTCGTGGCCCAGCTTGAACACCTCCCTGGCCAGACTTGAGCCGAACTGGCCCAATCCTATGATTGCCACCTGTTTCTTCATGATTTTCCTCCTAACCGATTCTGACCGACTCATTTGGGTAACGGAATTTCGGTGTCTGATAGCGCCGCACCAGCAGAAGCGCCAGTGTGAGCGGGCCCAGCCGCCCCACAAACATGGTTACGGTAATAATAATACGTCCGGCGGTTGACAGATGAGGAGTTATACCCGTTGACAGGCCCACCGTTCCGAACGCGGACACGGTCTCAAAAAAGAGTCGGATAAATGAGAAGTCCTCCGTTGCCGAAAGTATAAGTACCACTGCGAGCATATAGCCGATGGCAAGCATCACTATGGCCAGCGCTCGGTACACCAGTTGAACGGGGAAGGCCCTGCCGAAGGCACCGACCTGATCGCGCCACTTAAGCGAACTGAACAGCGTGGCGGTGAGCATGCCGAACGTATTGACCTTTATACCTCCGGCGGTAGAACCGGACGCGCCGCCGATGAACATAAGCATCATGGTGAAAAACAGCGCGTAGCTGGCCATATCGCCGATGGGAATAGTGGTAAAACCGGCGGTTCTGGGCGTTACCGACTGGAAGAATGCATCGAGCAGGCGCTGCGACCAGGAGGCATTGCCCAGGGTGGCGTCGTTGAACGACTCGGTGATGAGCAGCACGACCATTCCAACGATGAGCAGTACTGCTGAGGTAACGATCACTATCTTGCTGTCCAGGGTCAGCTTTTTAAAGCTGCGGGCGATATAAACGTCCCTGAGCACAATGAAGCTGATACCGCCGAGCAGGATGAGCGCTGCGGTCACCAGCACAATCAGAACGTCGCCGCGGTAGCCAATCATGCTCTGGAAGTTGCCGAAGATATCGAAGCCGGCGTTATTGAACGCCGATACCGAATGGAACAGGGAGCGCCATATCGCCGAGGCGACGGGCAGGCCGGGAGAGATACGAATAAAAAGAATGGCGGCTCCTACAAGCTCGATGACAATGGTAAAGATGGCCATCTTCTTGATGAGTCCCACCAGTCCTCCGATGCTATCAAGTCCGATGGACTCGCCGATGAGCATCCTCTCCCTCAAGCCTATCTTTCTCCCTAGAAGCAGCAGCAGCAGCGTGGCGCTGGTCATAAATCCGAAGCCGCCGAGCTGGATAAGCAACAGGATCACGCCCTGACCGAATGGCGTCCAGAAGGTGCCTGTATCCTCCACGATCAGGCCGGTTACACATACCGACGAGGTTGAGGTGAACAGGGCGTCGACCGGGGAAACCCACTGGCCGGCAACGTTGGATACAGGAAGAGCCAGTAGCAGTGTTCCAAGCGCTATCAGACCTAAAAAACCGTAAATTACGACGGAAATAGATATCCCCCCGGGCTTTGGGCTTATCAGCCGGGGTAAAGTTGTTTTCCAGCTTCTGCTTATGCGCCATGATTCTCTTTGAGGCACTACTATCTCACATTCCAGAATTGAGTGTGTATTATCGGTTGATTATACGTATGTAACGGCGATTTAGTCAAACGCTTTGACACGGTGTTATAATAGAGTTTGCAGTATGTTATGCTGATTGCAGTCATAAAGGTTTTGAGGGAATCCGGCGTTCCGGTACTGGTTATCAAATCGCAGGGGAGCTAGAAATAGACGGGGGAAGGTAAAAGACAGTGGCGTCACTCGAAAAAGCGCTGTTCTGGGAAAAACCGATACAGAAAATCAGCCGCAGGATTGCCCGGGCGCTACCCTTCATGGCCAACACCTCCGTTACGAACAACCTCGCCCAAAAGCTGAACACCACCGAAGAAGGCGCGCATATGGCGATAATAGGCTTGACCACCTTCGTTACACCGGGGCTTTTCAAAATAGCCTGGACACCCTTTGCTGTAGTTGAGTTGATCAAGGCATACAGAAAGGGCGGCCTTAAAGGTGCAAAGGAAGCGGGGAAATGGTACCTCAAAAGTGCCGCGGCGGGAGTAACGATCAAAGAGGGGGCTACATCGGCTGTGAAGGCTATTAAAGGGGTTATAAAGGAAAGTTAAATCTAACCTGCAATAAAGCGTGCCAAAGACATATTAAATGTGCTACCATTCGGTAGCATTTCTTTTTAAAGGGGTTTTGTAATCGCCATGCCAGGAGTGG